>CBDURU010000004.1:0-74492 GCA_965369865.1 uncultured bacterium
TTGCCTTTGATCCATGGGAGTAACGCGCGGGCTTCGTCGAGGGAGAAATGTTTATCGTGCTGGATGGCTGTCATGATAAGCTGAGAACCATAATGCCGAAAAAGTTGATTCAAGGCAAGTTCCGGGGTAGCATTATTGTGTTGGAATGAGACGATACGATTTCATAAACTGGTTCGAGGATGTCCGGGTCGGCACACGCCGCCTGATCTCCATGATGCCCGAAGATTCATTCGAATTCCGGCTTCACTCGGATTCCCAAACCATGCTGGAGCTCGCGCAGGTGTTCGCGAAACTCGAGGAACAGTTTGTAAAGGGCGTGTGCACCGGCGACTGGACCGATCCGACTCACCCGACGGATACACGCAGCCAGCGATTCCACGCGTACGAGGAGGAGACAGACGATTTCCTTGATGAAAGCTGTGAAATCGAGTCTCCCGATACAATTGATGATATTCTCGATCACCTCGACCGTATTCACCAGGAAGCGCTTGATATCCTCGCGGAGATTTCAGATGAGGAATTCCTGACGCTTCGTGTTGCCGTTCCATGGGGGGAGGAAGGGACGATCCAGAGGCTTTTGATCGGGATGGTGGAAAGGGAAATCCACCATCGCAGTGAATTATATTTTGCCCTGAGGGGATATGGAGTGCCGGTATCGGAAATGATTATCTGGGGACCTTAGTTAATTTCCATGCAGGATTCCGCTTTGACTTGCTCATTAACCCGATTTAATGTAGATTTCTTCCTGTAATATGGGGGGGAAATAAAAATACCCGACGATCCGGGACGAAAAAGAAATGTTCAAGAATCCTATAAAAATAATCTCAAATTTCCTCTTATTCGCTATTATTTCGATGATTGGCGGCCTCGCATCTCCGGTGGTGTTCGCGCAGGGCGACCTTTCGGATTTCAGGGAAACTTTCCAGGTGTTCGCACAGTCGCGGGACGCGTTCCGGACGTTCGACATCAGCCCGGATGAGGTTGTGTATCCGCTTCCCGACGCATATACGATCGGTCCCGGGGACACGATGCAGATTATTTTGTCCGGTATGATAATGGACTCGATGGTTGTGCAGGTGGGTCCGCAGGGTGATATTTTTGTGCCACCCGCGGGGCTTCTAGATGTCGAAGGTTTAACTGTCGGTGAATTGACGGATTATGTCGATGTTGAATTATCCAACTACCTCATAAATTACGAGCTTCAAGTTCAACTCCTGAAAGCGCGGCGGATAAAGGTATATCTTCTCGGGCAGGTTCGACAGCCGGGGCAGTATATTTCCCTCGCCGGGACATCGGCAATCGGCCTTATACAGACTGCCGGATCGCTGGTGACAAATCCCCAGACCATTAATTTTGAGGAACCCGAGATCGTTCATCCGTATTTTCGCGCGCTGACATCGGGCGCCGGACGATGGCTTGAGGTCTGGCGTGATGAAGAGCGGGTCGCGAGAATCGATATCGCTGAGGTTGCTATCCGGGGCAGGACTAGTGGGGATTTTGTCCTTGAAGACGGCGACGCTCTTTATATGGTGCCGAATTCGAATCCGGTTATCGTGCGGGGAGGAGTCTCGAGGCCGGGGACATATGAAATCCGGCAGAATGATACCGTCCTTGATTTAATCGCCCAGGCGGGAGGGTACCGCGCGATGATGATGCTCAGCGATGTGGATGTGGAGCGTCCGAATCCGCCGGGTGAACCGGGAAGTACATTGATTGCGTTGAATCTTGCCGACCCGGATTTCAATCCGCGTGAATTCCAGCTCCAACCGGGCGACCTCCTTCGCGTACCGGAGGTAAAAGACCTGGTTTATGTGCTGGGCGCGGTGTGGGGTCCGACTGCTGTTGATTTTCACGAGGGCTGGACTGTGCTCGATTACCTCGCGGAGGTTGGCGGACCGGTTGAGCCATCGGATCACAGCTCGATCAGGGTTATTAAATTCCCGTTGTCCGATGAGCAGGATATCGTCCATTTCAACATGAAAGACCTGTATATGGGTGAAGAGGTCCTGAATATCCCGATTGAACCGGGCGATCTGATCTGGGTACCCTGGGACAACCAGCCATACTATGGCGTGGGCGTGACAGGTGCGATCGCGACGATCCTTGGTCAGACGCTGGGATTGATAAGGATATTGAGGGATTATTGATTTAACCCTCCCTGACTATGAAGCTACTGTGATGGGTTGCAATCCATCCCCGACAGTTTATACTACCAACCGAGATGTCTACAAATTCAACTGGCAATGAAAATTTACCCGTTCCTCTTATGGCGCCTCTGCGTGCTTTCCACGAACAGGAGAACGAGATTCTGGAATCCGCCGCGCGGGTTCTTAAATCCGGGATGTGGGTTTATTCAAACGAGGGAAAGGCCCTTGAGAATGAACTTGCGCAATATATGGGATGTAAACGTGCGGTCGTTGTAAGCTCCGGCACGGATGCACTTCTCCTTTCCCTAGAGGCCCTTGGAGTTAAACCCGGTGATGAGGTTATCACGCCCGCTTACTCGTTTTTTGCATCGGCATCGGTCATTCAGCATCTCGGAGCGATACCGGTATTCTGCGATGTCGACGAAAAGACTTTTAATATCAGTCCCGATGCGGTCGAAGCCAGGATTACTTCAAAAACGGTCGGGTTTATCGCGGTACACCTGTACGGCCTTCCGGCGGATATGACCCGTCTAAGGGAGATCGCCGACAGTCATGGCATTTTTATTCTTGAGGATGCTGCCCAGGCGATCGGTGCAAAGGTCGATGGTCGGGCTGCCGGTACGCTGGGCGACCTCGCCGGGTTCAGCTTTTATCCGACAAAAAATCTTTCCGCCTGCGGGGAGGGCGGATGCATTACCGGAACCGACATGGATGCGATCGAGGTCGCGTCGAAACTCAGAATTCACGGCGAAACGGAACGGTACCATCACAGCCTTCTCGGGCGTAACTGCCGTATAGATGAATTACAAAGCTCAATAGTGAGATTGAGATTGAAAAAACTCCCGGAATGGACCGGCCGCCGGCAGGAAATCGCGGAACGATATACCGACGCCTGGGCGGATCTCCCGTTAAGGGTGCCCTATGTTCCCGACGGGTTTGAACATGTTTATCATCTCTACGTCATCAAATCCCGCGATCGCGACCGCCTGAGGGAATTCCTGAACGAAAGGAAGATAGGTAACGGTGTTTACTATCCGGTCTCTCTTCCCGGGCTTGAGATTTTTAAAGGCCTTGACTGCCATCCCCAGGAATTCCCTGTATCGGAACAATGTTGCCGCGAGGTTCTCGCCTTACCGATGTTCCCGCAGTTGACCGATGAGGAAGTGGAGACGGTCATCCAAGCGGTTTACGATTTCCATGGCAGCCGGGGATTGTAAGAATTAATTGACAATAGAATCCAACTGGTGAACGAAATGTCAGACCGGAACAATATAAGCGAACACGACCGGCTTTCGGACGAACTCGAAAGCCGCAGAAATAACCTTAACCATTTCCTGGAGCACGGGATCAATCCATGGGGGGGTCGGTTCGAATCAACTCACGTGATCGATAAACTCCACTCGGCATACGGGGACGCCACTAAAGAAGCGTTGGAAGAAGAAAAACTTGAAGTGTCGCTTGCCGGACGGCTGGTCGCGCTTCGCAAGCATGGGAAAGTTCGATTCGGAAATATCCTCGATTCGTCCGGTTCGATCCAGTTGTTCCTTAAAATCAACGAGCTAGAGGAAAAGCCGGCGATCGAAGGAAATGAAATCAACCAGTGGGAGCTTCTCGACTGGTTGAATCTCGGCGACTGGATCGGTGTGTCCGGCACATTAATGAAAACGAAGACGGGTGAATTAACGGTGCGGGTAACCGACTGGAAAATTCTCTCGAAAGCGCTTCGTCCGCTTCCCGAAAAATATCACGGTCTGCAGGATAAGGAACTCAGATACAGATTCAGGTATCTCGACCTGATCGCCAATCCGGATGTCAGGGAGGTTTTTGTCGCGCGGACCAATGTAATAAAATCGGTTCGTGAGGTTCTTGACAACCGGGGGTACATGGAAGTCGAGACTCCGGCGCTCCATAAAATTGCGGGGGGGGCTGCCGCAAAACCGTTTACCACCCATCACAACGCGCTGGATATCGATCTTAGCCTCCGAATTTCGCTTGAACTCCACCTGAAGCGGCTGATGATCGGCGGGTTCGAGCGTGTTTACGAGATTGGACGAATCTTCCGTAACGAGGGGATGGATCGGGATCACAATCCTGAATTCACAATGCTTGAATCGTACGAGGCGTTTGGAAACCTCGATACGGTAATGGAAATGACAGAGGAAATCTGCAGGAAAGCTGTCATGGCTGTAAGGGGCGAGACCACGACAAATTTCAGGGCTCACGTGCTCGATTTGGGTCCTGCGTTCGCGGTAAAGGATTACAGCGAACTTCTTAAAGAACACTCCGGTGTAGATATCAGGGGAGAACGTGACAGGGATGTTCTCTTCAAAGCCTGTAAAAACCGGAACCTCGATGTCGAGGATGGCGCATCGGCAGGAAAATTGATCGACATTCTGTTTGATGAACTGGTCGAACCTAACCTGGTCCAGCCGACTTTCGTTATCAATTATCCGGTTGAGATGTCACCGCTTGCGAGGCTGCACCCCGAACGTCCGGGATTCGTACAGCGATTTGAATTATTCATCGCCGGGCATGAAATCGCCAACGCGTTTACCGAGCTGAACGACCCGATCGATCAGAGGAAGCGTTTCGAAGCACAGGCGAAAATGCGTGCCGAAGGTGATGATGAGGCGCATCCGGTGGATGAGGATTTTATAAACGCTCTGGAACACGGGATGCCTCCGGCAGGAGGGTTGGGTCTTGGAATCGACCGACTGGTGATGCTCGCGACCGGCGCGCATTCGATCCGGGATGTCATATTTTTCCCGATGATGAGGTAGGCCCATATCTATCTGATATGGAAAAATTTTTCCATATGAAACATCCCAAGTATTCTGATAAGATTCTACCATCAACTGTCAGGAGGGGTCGTAATGATCCGAAAGATACTCTCAACGCAAATAATTTTGTTAGTTTTAATGTTCAGCTTAGGGATATCCGGAACCGTATATGCACAGACCGATGGATACGGTTCGGGAGATGGCATTGGGGATTCGGTTGCACCTGGCGATACACCCACATCGCTCGCAAACCTGATTGCATGGTGGAAAGCTAATAGCGGTATCGAAATGGGTGACCACGAACCGCGGTTCGGTGAGTGCAAAAAAGTTGTAGGTTTCAGGTTCGATTTCGGATGCAACTGGGACGCCGGGGACTATATTCCCGAGGGAAAGGTAACCGAGGATTTAAAAATATTTTATTGTGCCATAGATGTCAACCATGAGAAAATTACATTAAATCAAAGGCCGGATCCAGAAACTGTTACTGATATATACTGGTCATTCCAGGCAACTGTTTACTACGAATGCGATACTCCAACGCTGACACTTACCCCGTCACCGGCATCGATCGATGTCGGCGAAGACTCTACGGTTGATATCCAGATCAATTGTTTCGAAGCCGGCGGTGTCGGCGGAATGACAGTGAATTTGTGGCTTGAGACCGGGTCACCCGGTGATCTCAGCGAGCATGAAGCCACCACTGATGACAGCGGACACGCATCGGTGACCTTCCACTCTGACGGGGAAGGCACCGCGACAGTTAATGCCCAGGTTCTGGCATGTTCCAAGGAAGATAATACCCATACTAAAGACGCCAGTTGCCAGATAGAAGTCGGCGGCAGGAAACTCCAGGTGGACCTGATCTACATCGGTGAAGTAACCCAGGGGATCCAGTTCATGTCATCGTTCGTTCATCGAATGAAAATCGATATCGAAACTGCAGATAACGGGATTGTCAGCGGCTCTGGGGATGGCCAGACAACGTTTGATTTTGAGTATGAAAATGATACAGGGGAAGTGTATTCCGATAACTGGTCGGAGAGCGGATTCACAACGTGTGAGGCGGAGGGCACGTTCGATGGGGAAACGTACACGATCAACATCGATACAACGGGGAATATCAGCTTCGAGCACGTAGTTGAAATACCGGGGCAGGAACCTATACGGATTCCGATTGAAGAGTCTATTGACTGGGAGCAGTTGCTTGCGGAGCCTGTGGTGATCGCTGCTGATGATGACGCCACGTTCAGCACGTCGGGATCGTTCTCCTGGGGACTGACGTACATAATAAACGCAAAATGGGTGAAGGATGCAGGGGAAGGGTGATCAGGAGTCACCGTAAGGTCAAGCACCGACCAATGTCCAACCAATTCCACTCATAATACCGGAAACGAGTCCTTATCGATTCGTATCGGCCCTTTCACATCATTCAACCAATCACCGGCACTCGACCAATACCATTGCGTCGGATCCTCAACCAATCCCTTTCTGACAGGATTATCATGGACATATTTAACAAATTTAACCAGTTCATCCTGATCCCGGAGATTCCTGTCGTAACCACCGGCATCCAGCCAGAATCTATATGGCTGCATTTTCTCATCAGTTGCGAATAGTCTGAGGATCTCCGGCATATTAACTCCCATCCAGTGTAACGTCATTTTGGCAGCGGGAAGTTTTATGGAATTCAATATTTCTGGGATTGAATAGTCATTGTTCTTTGGAAAAATCACAAGGTGCACATGATTGGGCATGATTACGTATGCCCAGAGGTCGAAATTATGATTAATGCGAGCTTTCTCAAGGGAGTTTATCAAGTACATCCGTGGGCGCCTGTAATTCAGGAAACTGCGGTATTTGTAACATGAGAAGGTTAATCCGTGAGGAATACCCGGTGAGTCGTAATGGAGGTGTTTCGGTTTCGGAGGTTTGGATTCCATGGTTATCGTATAACGGTTGGGGAGAGAGAAAACTGACATTTAAACAGGATTTTCAGAGAATTTATTTTGGAGTCACCACCGGATATTATTTTTATTCGAGTAAGGACTTAATTATCAATTTCCCATAATTACCACTTCGTCGAGTTGCCAGCCGGCTTTCATTGCGCTCATTGTGCCTGTTGCGGCGGCAAAACCGAGACGAATTCCGTTCGGATTGCCAAGCCAGGACGAATCCAGATTATGTACCGATGCTCTCAGGAAATTTGGCTCGTCATCGTCGCAAAAACCCAGTTGCCCGATAAGCTGGTGATTTCCCATCAAAACGCAGTCGTAAGTATTTGCGAAACTTTCGAACATTATCGGAGTGCTGTTCCATGAAAAATCGGTGAGATAATTTTCACCATCGAGGATGTGTACGTTCCCGGAGGTTCAAATTGGACGCAATAAATTCAAGCTTTATTATATAGATTATCGCATCAAATCGGGATTTTGGCAATATTGCATATGTATTCCTGAACCACAGCACCCAGTATCGCTCTTGAAATTTGCAGGATTTCCTTTATATTTATATTATGCAGGATTTAATGACAACAATAAAATCCCGGAGTCATTGGGTACTCCAGACTGGTATCGTCTCGATACTGGTCCTGCTCCTCTGCGGATGCTCCGGATCTGGGAAGCATGGTGATCCTATAACCCCTGCTGATCCAGGCTCGGATCAAAATATCGGACTGTCGGATGGGATTCCAAATCCAGGCAACCGGTACACGCTGGGTGTCTGGGATTTTCATGTCGATCCGGCAACCCAGACAGTAACCGGGTCTCGAAGGCGTAATGCGGACATGCATCTCAACATTGTCAGGCTCCTGGAGGAACAGTGCAGCGACTGCCTGAGGTTTGACAATTTCGATTTTTCAACGCCGGGTCAGTTAGATGTGGATATGACAATTAAACACCCTTTTGAAGGCAACCTGGCTCTGACAATATTCGATGTCCGGGGCATTTTTATAACTGATGATCATGAGGACCCATTCATCAGATTTGCGTGGGGTGATGATTTACCTGTCCTTGTAAATCCCGATGGGTATACCTATCTTTTTAGTGAACAGAAATATCCATATAACCCGGATGAACCATCAATGCTGAATTATTATCCGGGCGTTTTTACCTTCGGGGAAGAGCGATCCGCAAAATTAAATGCTTTTTTAGCATATGGAAAAGATAGTCCGAGAAGGATGTTCCTTCCGGGAACAGAGGAAACCCGAACTTTACAGATCGCGCTTCCTGGCATTCCATTTGATTTCGGATACGTAATAGATGTTTGCTGGGCTCTTCCGGATGCTGATCCTGTTGTTGATCCTGTGGATGATTTCCCCATTACCGCTAACTGCAATGAAGCATACAAACTTAATATCACTATTGGAGATGGTCTAACAACAGCTCCTGGAAGTAAAGCGATAATCGAGGTAGAAATATTCGATCATCAGGGGCATGAAACCATAAGTTATTATTATAATTCTGATCATGATATATTCATACCCCAGATAACTGGCCGGTTAATGCTTCCAGATGGCCCAGATATCTGGTACGCCTCACCAGGCATTGTTGATGAAAATCAATTTGAATTTTCTAAAGCAACCGGTGAAGACAGTTTTCAATTTACAGCTATAATTGAACAAGAGCTACAGTTATCGATTGAGGAAGGTCTTTACCCACTTGAAATTTATGTTTATGATACGGTTGAAGATCCAAATCTTGGGTTCCACACAGCATCTAATGTAATTCCGGTATTTATTCCTGGGGGTGTCGACGCGCTACCGGTTGCCGAGGCACTGGCGTATCCTGTCCCGCAGACAGTCGGGAAACCTGTTCAGTTTCGCAATAACGGTTCATACGATCCTGATGGCGGTGTAATTACGAAATTTGAGTGGGACTGGGATATGGACGGGACGTTCGATGACGAGGGCAATCCGCTAAACCACATATTCGATACCCCTGGTCTCATCTACGTAAACCTTCGTGTAACCGACAACGAGGGGTCGTCCCGAACGCTCTTTGAGCCTCTGGAAGTGATGATTAAGGAAGGCGAGGGCTGGGCGCGCACGTGGGGGGGTAGTTTTTCTGACTCTGCATGGAATGTAGCTGTGGATAATGAAGGGAATATTTATGTGGTGGGTTATTATACAGCAACAACAGATTTTGATCCAAGTCCGTTTTTGGAAGCAATCAGGCAAAACTATGGTGAGGATAGCTCTGGATTTATCAGTAAATTTGGCAGAGATGGCCAATTCAAATGGGTACGAACAATGGGCGGATCTTACCAGGCATGGCCACATTCACCCATTATAGGTGACAATGGCAACCTTTATTTAGTGGGTAAATTTTGGCCTACGTTGACTTTTGAGGGAGATCCAACACAGACTGAATATTTTTCCGGAAACGGAGGTGATGCTTTCCTGTGCTCTTACGGTAAGGCAGGTGAGTTCCAGTGGGCGATAACATGGGGAGGGGAAGGAAGTTTTTCAAATAGCGCAAATTGTCTTGATGGGGCTGGAAATATCTACATTGGAGGGACTTTTAGGGGAACCATCGACTTCGATCCTGGTCCTGGGATCGAGTTACATACAGCATCTAATGAACTTGATGCATACATTGAAAAACTAAGCCCCACGGGTGATTTTATCTGGGTAAGGACATGGGGATCAGAACCAACGGACCCACCTTCATCCTACTTAACAAGCCAGGTATATGAGATCGCAACTGATTCCAGTGATGCTGTGTATTGTACTGGTTACTTTAACGGGATTGTAGATTTTGATCCCGGCCCGGAAACTGATTTCCATACAGCGACTGGCTTTCCCACGAATTTTAGAGAAGATGTCTTTCTGAGCAAGTTCACCAGCGATGGTGAATATCAATGGGTGAGAACGTGGGGAAACACCAAAGAGGACGAAGGATATGGGGTGGCTATAGATAGTAAAGATAATATTAGTGTTATTGGTTTTTTTCACAACACTGTGGACTTCGATCCCGGTCCGGGAGAATTTGAACTAACCTCAGCTTACTCTTATGGGACCTATAGCCCATTTATGAGCAGGTTTAATACTGAAGGTGATTTTATATGGGCTTTAACCTGGGATGCCGGGGTGGACTGGCACTGGAGAGGATTATCAATCGCTCTTGATGCATGGGACAATATATTTGTTACAGGTATGTTTTGGCCAAGTGCTGATTTCGACCCGGGACCCGGGATTGATGAGAGAACATCAAATGGTGGGAGGGATTATTACCTGAGTAAATTCAATGCTGACGGTGAGTTTTTATGGGTAGGGACATGGGGAGGGCCAAGTTCGGAATACAATGGGCACGGGGTTGCTGTAGACTCACTTGGCTATGCAAGTGTTGTAGGTGGATTCCATAGTACTGCTGATTTCGACCCAGGTCCAGGTGAAGACTTACATTCGGTATACGAATATACCATTGGTGGAGCCGGTGATACATTCCTAACCAGGTTCCCCCCGGATGGCAATTGGTGAGGGAATGGCAGTAGTCCCCCCTGTACAGGCCAGGAACATCCTAAAATAAAAAAATACGTCGATTGTATGCGGGGTAGTTATACCAATCTTAGATTCAGGGACGCCTTTCCATGCTTCCAGCGTTGAAGGTGTCCCGTGTAACTAAGAATTCATGGGGACACTTTCAACGCTGGAAGCATGGAAAAGCGTCCCCATGAATTCTGGAAGCATGAAAAAGCGTCCCCATGAATTCAAAGCGTCTTATATATTCTGCTCAAATGCGGGGTTAAGAATGTAAAGCGCCTGCTCTACTGCCGCCTTAATATCCTCTGCTTCGCTAATCATGCTGACCGTCGCGATTCTCAGTGGTTTGATTACTCCCGCGAGGTCTTCGAGGTCTGAAAATTTGACACCCCCGAGGAAAAAAACAGGGACTTTAATCTTACCAAGGATATCCTTCGCGCCTTCGATCCCATGAGGTTCGTGCGGGGAATCCTTGTGGGAAAGCATGAACAGGGGGCTGTAGATAATGAAATCCGCTCCCATCCACGTTGCGGAAATTGCTTCCTCGACATTATGCGCTGAAAATCCGATAAGGAGGTCCATTCCCATGTGTTCCCTGACAACCTCTACCGGCAGATTGTTCACCCCGAGTTGAATCCCGTCCGCCCTGACAAGCGAAGCGATATCGAGCCGGTCGTTTACGATCAGTCCCGCTCCAACGTCATCACAAAGCTCCCTGACCTTAAGGCATTCGGTGTAAAAGTCTGCATCGTTCAGGTCCGGTTCGCGGTATTGAATCCACCTGCAGCCTCCACGCAGGACGTCGGCAATGACCGAGAGATTATCACGCCCTTTGGAACGGTGCCGATCGGTGATAAACATAAGGGGATGCTCTCGGATAGATAGTGCTGGGACCAACGCTTCATCCTTTTTGGCGGAAATTTATCCCCGTTTACTTCCGCGTTTTAAATGAATCGATACTGGTAGCGGAAAAATTACTTAAAGAATGTTACCAGCCTATTTCTCCGTTATTTCAATTTCAAACTGCTTCTCTTCAAGATTCAGAAAAATCGAGAGTGCGTCCTTTGCGTTGGTGATCACTTCTTCCTTAGTGTCACCGTACGCGAAAAACCCGGGTGAATCAGGTGAGGTGGCCCACCAGTTATTTTCCAGGCTTTTTTCTATCATTACTTGTACTTTTTTCATCTGCCAACTCCAATTAATTTAAGACTTGCAGCTTCGAGTTTATCCCGATCGAGGCTGTTACGCCCATCGAAAATCACATTTCCATTCATAAGAGCAGCGATTTTATTCCAGTCGAGATCCATGAATTCGGGCCACTCGGTCACCAGGATGATAGCATCGGCATCCCGCGCGACCTCGTAGGGATCATCGAAATATTCACAGGAACTGAACAGGTCCCTTGCGTTTGCGATTGCCTTTGGATCGGTTGCCCTCAGCCTGGCTCCGTCACGTTTCAGCTCACGCATCAGGTCGATTGCAGGGGCCTCTCTAATATCATCGGTGCCGGGTTTGAAAGCGAGACCAAGAATTCCCAATGTTTTGCCGGATAAAGGTTCCAGTTTTCTGCGGATTTTCGCCAGGAACCGGTATCGCTGGATTCTGTTGACTTCTATGACGGCATTTAAAAGTGTAAAAGTGTAACCGCGGCTTCCCGCATGCTGGTGAAGCGCTTTAGTGTCCTTGGGGAAACATGACCCGCCAAAACCGATCCCGGCCCTGAGAAACTGGGATCCGATCCGGGTATCAAGCCCGATTCCCCTGGCGACATCCCCGATATCCGCACCCACTTCCTCGCAAACATTTGCTATTTCGTTAATGAAACTGATTTTTGTCGCGAGGAACGCGTTGGATGCGTACTTTATCATCTCGGCCGACCTGGGTTTGGTTCTAACTACTGGAACCGGATGGTGAAAATCGTGTGGGCGGGCGGGCCGTGGAGGTTCAGGTTCGAAATCCTGTTGAATCAGTTTTGCATACAGTTCATCAAGGACATTAAAAACGGTTTCATCGTCCGCACCGATAACAATCCGGTCCGGATAGAATGTATCTTGGATCGCCTGGCCTTCACGGAGGAATTCCGGATTGGACGCCATCAGGAACGGTCCGGTAACCCTGGCTGAGAGACGCTCATGCAGGTAGTCCATCGTTCCCGACGGTACGGTGGATTTAATAACGACAACGGGAACACCGGCATCGGGATTACGGGATTTCAGGGATTCAGCAACCGATTCGATCGCTCCCTCAAGTTGCGAAAGATCGATCTGCCATGTCTCATTTGTAGGCGTGCCGACAGTAAGAAATATTACTTCCGCGTCCCTGCACCCCTCGTTACATTCACCGGTGAATGACAGCCGTCCGGCGGAGATGTTTTCACTCAGCATCTCCTGCATGGATGCCTCGTAAATAGGACACTGGCCGTTCTTGAGTTTTGAGAGTTTGTCAGGATCGATCTCGACGCCTATTATCTCGTGCCCGAGATCGGCAAGTACGACACTGGTTGCGAGACCGACATATCCGCATCCGATTACGGCAACTTTCATTCATGGATTGTAGCATTGCAGAGGGACATGGGGGAAGATTAATGTTGATGTAATTAAAAAATGGGGGAAAAATGAATTTAGTGGCCAAGGTCTGCCAGGTTGAAGCCGGGATGTTTCCATCCAAGGATATCAAGTTTTTCCGAATCGATATCGCCGGTTTCCAGCATGTTTTTAAGTAAGTTGCTTGACCTGATATGTTCCGCGAGCCTGGTTGAAGCGTAACCGGTTTGTGTTCCGGTGTGCATGATAAACGGCCAGTCGGAGCTTTCGAGAAACAGAAGCTCCCTTTCAAACTGGATGAGCGCCTTTTTGATCTCAGGATCGGCGGTGTCCCTGTGCTTATCCTTGAGTTTTCGAAGGTGGCGATTTAGCCCGTAAATGTGAGGGTAGACCCATTCCGCCTGGTCCGATCCCCAAACCTCGCCGTAACCGCCGTCGCCCCATGATGAGTGGGCGGGTATACCCTTACGTGTTTCCCCGCCAGCCCTGATATAATCGGATCCGGTGCAGGCAGCCACATCCTCAAGGTTATTGATCTCCCTGAAGACTTCGCCGAGCCAGTGGATTCCCTCGAACCACCAGTGCCCGAAGAGTTCAGCGTCATATGGGCAGACGATCAGCGGGGTTTTCATACCACATTCGCCAAGCCACCACAATCGACCCTTTATCCGGTTGGCGAAATCATACGCGTGGTCGTGCGCGATCGCTTTTGCTTTCTCGAAGTCATATGGTTCCTTGTGCTCGGTTTCGCCGGTAATCCGGTGATACTTGATCCCGGTGAAAGTGTGCGCGACCGCGGGCGGCAGGTAGGGTCTGACGATATCAGCGGGAAGGTCGAAGCCGACGTCACGATAGAAATCACGGTACCAGTAGTGGCCTGGATACCCTTCCTCGGCACTCCATACGGCTTTGGATGTCTCGCGGTCGCGTCCGAACGCAACCGGTCCGGCGGGGGTTACCAGAGGCATATGCACTTCGTCATGCGAGGGGGTTACTCCGGGAGAAGCAAGTTCAATTCCGTGGGATTCAACGAAGGTAAATTCTATTCCTTCATTTGCCAGGATATTTTCTAATCCGGGAATGAAACCGCACTCCGGGAGCCAGATACCGCGGGGTCGACGACCGAGGATCCTTTCGTGGACCCTGCATCCGACAGCCACCTGGCGTTCGACCGATCCGGGTGACATCATGAGGTGCGGAAGGAACCCGTGGGTTGCCGAGCAGGTAATGATCTCGATCTGTCCCGTGGATTCCAATGCCTTGAATGCGCGAATTAATCCGCCATGGCCATCGAGCACATCCCGTATCGCACTAAATCGTTCGCGATACATCTTTACAAGGGGACGGAACGGGTCGTTGAGGTTCGAGTGGCGTTCCGCTTCTTCATCGAGGAGTTTAAGCCGCGACTCGACATAGCGGATCGTGCGGTCGTGAAGAAGCTTATCCTCAAGCATAAGGAGAAGAGTGGGCGAGAGAGTCAAAGTCAGGCGTACGGGAATATTGTCGCGTCTCAGTTCCTCAAGGGTGATAACCAGAGGCACGTAAGTTTCGCATACAGCCTCGAACAGCCATTGTTCCTCCAGGAAATTATTCCACTCGGGATGGCGTACGTAGGGAAGGTGTGCGTGCAACGCTAGTAAAATCGATTTCATAATTATTGCCGGATCATCGAATTATACAGTTTTAAATATTTTTTAGCCTGGGAAGGCCAACTGAAGTCTTTCTTCATACCTGTAATCATAAGTTCTTTCCAGGCGTCGGGATCGTTGCGGAACATCTGAGCGGCTTTCTTGATTGCGTTGATTACGCTGTTACCGCTGAATGCTTTCATAACGAACCCGGTCGCCTTGCCGGCTTTCAGTTTTGCCGATGTTGCATTTTCAACGGTGTCCTTGAGTCCGCCGGTCGATGAGACGATCGGGACTGTGCCGTACCTCAGGCTGTAAAGCTGGTTAAGGCCGCACGGCTCATACCTTGAGGGCATGAGGAAAATATCGCTCCCGGCCTCAATTTTGTGCGCAAGCTCGTTTGAGAATGCGAGATTTACTGAAATATGCTCCGGATATTTCTTCGCGGCTTCCGAAAGCAACTGGTGGTACCTTTCATCGCCCGTGCCGAGAATAACCATCTGGCAGTCGAGTTTTACGATTTTTTTAAGCGTTTCCAGTACGAGTTCAAAACCCTTCTGCTCCGCGAGCCTGGAGATCATGCCGATCAACGGACCCCGGCCGTCGGGAAGCCCGACTTCGTCTCGCAAGGCTTTCCGGCATTTCCATTTCCCGCTGAGATTTTTATGTGAATATTTCTCTGGTATGAAATTATCTTTTGACGGGTCCCATATATTGTAATCGACACCGTTGAGCAGGCCCGAGAGTTTATCCGCCCTCGATTTCAGGACACCATCGAGGCCCGCACCGAATTCGGCTGTCTGGATTTCCTTTGAATATGTCGGGCTGACCGTTGTAATGTGGTCGGCGAAAATAATTCCGCCTTTCAACAAGTTGAACTGTCCGAAATATTCAAGTCCGTCGACTGAAAAGAGATCCCAGGGAAGGTCGAGCGCAGGATATTTATCCGCGGGAAAACGTCCCTGGTACCCTAGATTATGGATTGTAAGGACCGAACGGGTGTCTTTAAAAAACTTGTCGTCCCTGTAATGAGTTTTGAGGAAAATTACCGCACAGGCGGCTTGCCAGTCGTGGGCATGGAGAATATCGGGTTTGATTTCGAGTTTCTTGCATGCCTCAAGCCCGGCCTTCGCGAAAACACCGAACCTGGTGGCGTTGTCCTCGTAATCCGTGCCCCCTTCGGTGTAAAGCTCCTCACGATCGTAAGCGGACGGGTAATCGATAAACAGCACCCGCATGCCCGATTCATGCTTCAATTCACGAACGCACGCTTCCCCGGTGTATCCGGGAAGGAAAAATGGAAGTGTTGAATCTTCGATAATTTCAGGCTCGTTTCCGGATTTCTCCGCCCATTCCATGACCTTCCGGTAGTAGGGAAGAAAAACTGTGACGTTATTGCCCAGGTTTGACAGCTCAACCGGTAATGCGCCAATTACATCGGCGAGACCGCCGGTCTTACAGTATGGAACCATTTCACTGGCCATGAACACGATTTCAGATGTTCGAGGCATAAGGGGCTTCCTCCTCCTTTGGTGAATACGGACCCTCCAGCCGGATTACTTCCCCATCCGATGTTACATGGGTCCATTTTGGCACCACCACCCTGCCTTCCGGTGTGATGGTGAAATACTTTTTATCGAATTTGGAATCGTAGCCAATTTCAACACCATCATCGATGATGCAGCTTTTATCGATAATTGCGTTCCTGATTTTGACATGCTGGCGGATTTCGGTATCGTTAAAAATTATTGAATCCTCCACCTGGGCATAAGAGTGTACGAATACATTATGTCCCAGTACGCTGTCCAGTACCGATGCTCCTGAAATTATACTGCCCGAGGCTATAATGCTGTCGACAGCCTTTCCGAATCTGCCGCCTTTCTCGGCGAAAACGAATTTCGCAGGAGGGAAGGGTCTCATCAGGGTCCTGACAGGCCATTGGTAATTGTACAGGTTTATTGGCGGGTGCACCTGCCTGACTTCCATGTTGGCTTCGAAATAGCTGTCGATCGTACCGACATCGCGCCAGTATGTTTTTTCCCTCTCTCCCTCGCCGGGAATCCAGTTCAGTGAGTAATCATAAGCGAATACGCTTTCACCGCGAGCGACAAGATCGGGGATAATATCCCGTCCGAAATCATGCGTCGAATTTTCGTTCTCCCTGTCGAGGAAAAGAGCGTGCCTGAGAGCCTGGGTTTCCCAGAAGTACGATCCCATGCTCACGAGTGTCATATCGGGCCGTCCCGGCATGGGTTTAGGGTCGGCGGGTTTTTCTTCAAAGCCGATAATACGATTCTTTTCATCGACCTCCAAAACCCCGAAACGTCCGGCCGCCTCCTCAATATCAACCGGGAGACATGCCACTGTCAGCGTGGCCTGGCGTTTCAGATGGAATCTGAACATCTCTGTTACATTCATTTTGTAAATATGGTCGCCGCCGAAAACAGCCACGTGCTCAGGATTGTGATCCCAGACCAGATGAAGATTTTGAAACACGGCATCGGCGGTTCCCTCATACCATCTCGAGCCGGTTCTCATCTGGGCCGGTACCGGGTCGACAAATTGTCCGAGAACTCCGCTAAGGTTCCAGCCCCGCGACAAATGCTGGTTCAGTGAATCGCTCATGAACTGGGTGAGGACCTTGATATGGTAAAACCTGGAATTGATGAAATTTGAGAGAACGAAATCGATAATCCTGTAAGCTCCTCCGAAAGGAACGGCAGGCTTTGCGCGATCCTGGGTGAGAGGCATCAGCCGTTCACCGCGGCCACCCGCGAGAATCATCGCAAGTACTTCCAGCATTGTTTAGCGGTCCTCCTCTCTCAGCGCGCGTTTCAATGGATCCTGGTGAAGGTCGAGCGATGACGGCAGGTCGGACGGCAATCTTCCCGGAACACTTCGGATCGGCATTCGTATGGGATTGGTAACCAGTAAAGGTGTGTCGTCCTTGTCAGAATGCCTGGCGATTACGTAAAGATACTCCTGCCCGGGTTCCAGACCGGGATCCTGGAAGCGGCCTATCGGTCCAACCGGCCATGATTTCTCTTTTGTGGGGATCTCACCTTTTAACCTTAACCTGATAAGGCGAAAATCAGGATTGTCCGGGGTGCCCGACTTGATTTCCCCCGCGAGTTCCCAGAAAACCAGTGCCCGTTCAGGTACGACAGCTATCGCAACAGCCTCGTCGAAACCGTAGGCCGACGGCCATTCCGAAGGTGTCGGTATGGATGCCAAACCAGCCCCGACAGGTCCGAGCTGTGTCTCCCGAATATCGGGTTGGTGCTCCCTGGTATTTGAATCGTGGTCCACTAGTCCCCACCATTCCTCTGATTGAAATTAACATCTCCAATTCGAGGTTGAATATACCCTATTAGAAATAGAAAGCAAGGGTTTATAAGCAGAAATTTCTCTACCTTTACTGAATTTTTGCCTTTTGCTAATAAAAATAGGAAGAATTGCTACATTCTTTATCCCGACTCCACTAGAGGGCCCAGCTCATCCTCCGTGGAGTCATCCCCATCTTCCGATTCCACGTCATCCCCATCCTCTTCACCAGGAGTGTAGGCATGTACCCCAGGCGGAAAATCGGGATTTGTCCCGATCGCGTCCTCCGGCGTTTCCTGAACCCATCCAACCTCGCCGGGTACCCATACAAACCGATGCCCGCGTTCTTCGAGGACGATCCTGTCGTCTGATGACTCGATAACCGTCACTTCCGTATTGGTTTTCGGCATGACAATTGTCTCACCCTCGCGGAACCCGACTGTCCCCGCTTCGTAGATGTTACCGATGCGTACGGTCCGTACCCATTCGTTTGTATCCTGAATATGGATATCGTTCGTGATTGGTTTGACAGTCGGCTGCAAAGTGAGATCGCTCAACTGGATTTCCATGCCAAGGTCGGAACCCGTATTGCCGGCAGCCTGCGATTGATCAATAGCCCTCGACCCAAAACCACTGTCCTCTGGATATCCGGTAGTGAAAGAATCGTAATTGAACCCTGGCTGGTCATCGAATCCCGGTAACGGCTGGAGATCATCCGAATAATCGGCTGGCTGCGGCGGGACAGGGATTTCAGGTGCGGATTCACCGGCACCCGGTCCGAGAAGTGAACTACCCGTGTCAGCCGAACCTGAATACCGTGGATCGCTGGCGATCCAGTTCATGTACTGCTCCTCACGGTTGATGTCCTCTATGACATTCTGGGCTATAGAAATAATGGCATCGTCAGATGTTTCAGAGATCAGGCGGGACAAACGCTGACGGGCGGTTCCAAGGTCGTAATTCGCGATATGGTTCAGTGCAAGGCCGAGTTCGGGAGTCGGATCGTCGGGAAGTTTCTCGAGCGCATACTGGAAATGATAAACGGCGCTTGAGAGTGCGTCCGTATCCCCATCCACGTCGAATTGTAAATCAAGAGGCCAGTTGTACGGAAGGACATCCGCAAACCGACCGACCAGGTATACCTTCAGGTTATTGGGGTCGCCGGGCGAAATGCAACCGAGATTGTAAAGACACCCAAGCGCGAGATGGCTTTCACGGTCGTCCGGGGTAATTTCGAGTTCAGCCAGGAATTTTTTAACCGCGTCGCTGCCCTGCTTATTCTCGATCGCGATTCGTCCAAGCGATGAGTATGCCCCGGGAATGTCGGGATCGAGTTCAAGTGCGACCGTGAACTGGAAAAGCGCACGATATGAATCACCGTCTATAAGGGATGCCTGCCCCATCGCGAGACGTGTACGGGCTTCGTTTTGCCTCTCCCGGGTTTTCTGCACCTGTATAAATGCGATTACCATTATGACGATAATCGCGAGAACGGCTGTTGTTCCAATTAAAGTGATACCGTTCTTTGAATCTTTTTCGGGTTCAGCCGGTTCAGGTTGCGGATGATGTTCAGTAACAAGCAGGTCGTCCTGCTCGATCGGCTCTATCGGCTCAATTGGTCTGAATACAGCTTCATCCGGGATTTTGCTTTTGTCGTTTTTCATAAACAGTTTAACAATAAGCCCACGATCCCCATCCGCGAATATATGATAACCGATTTCAGTTCAAAGTTCGATTAATTCTAGTTCCGTTTAGACGGGTCTATGCCGAGCGATCGCATTTTCTTATACAAATGACTTCGCTCAAGCCCCAGTTCTTCCGCGGTGCGTTTTACATTACCCTTGCAAGAAGTAAGGCGCCGTTCGATCAATTCCCGCTCACAGGTCGATATAGCGTCTTTCAGCGCTATCTCATCGAAACGCCCGAGGAACATCTCATCCGAGCCGTCCGAGTCTGCCTGTGGGACCGGATACGGCCTTTCAACCCCGGGAATGATCCCCGCAAGATCGGCAGGAGTAATTTCATCGCCGGGTGTAAGAATCGCGAGCCGCTCCATGAAATTTCTGAGTTCTCGCACGTTCCCGGGCCACTGGTAGGATTTTAAAATTTTGAGGGCGTTCGTGGTAATCTGTTTCGGACGCTTGCTGTTTTCCATTGAATATTTCGCAAGAAAATGCTCGGCGATCAATGGGATATCGTCTGGATGTTCTCTTAATGGAGGCACATGAATCGGAATAACATTCAACCGGAAATACAGGTCAGGACGAAACTCACCTTCCTCGATTTTCCGCTCAAGGTCCTGGTTTGTCGCCGCGATTACCCGTACATCGACCTTGACCGGTTTCTTGCCGCCAACCCTTTCAAGTTCCTGTTCCTCAAGCACCCGGAGAACCTTCGCCTGTGCGCCGGGTGACATATCGCCGATTTCGTCGAGGAAAATCGTGCCGCCGTCCGCGAGTTCGAATTTTCCGGGCTTGGCAGCGGTCGCTCCGGTGAACGCTCCCTTCTCGTGCCCGAAAAGTTCGCTCTCGATGAGTTCGCCCGGTATCGCGGCACAGTTGACTTTAATGAACGGTTTGCCGAAACGTTCGGAGCCTGTGTAAATAGCCCTTGCGACAATTTCCTTGCCGGTTCCGTTCTCACCGGTGATCAGGATACGTGAATTTGTCGGCGCGACCTGCGCGACCAGGGCACGCAGACGGTCGAGTGCGGTGGATGTGCCGATCATGACCGGGGCATCCTCGGCGCCTTCCTTCAGGAGGATATTCTCCCGCTCGAGATCGTGGAGCTTGAGCGCGTTACGGAGGGTGAGCAGAAGGCGTTCGAGATCGAGGGGTTTTTCAAGGAACGTGAACGCGCCGAGTTTTGTAGCGTCGACTGCGGTGGCGATGGTCGAATGGCCGCTCATCATTATTACAGGGCGCACCGGATCATTACGCTTGAGTTCGCGCAGGACCTGGAGGCCGTCGATATCAGGAAGCCAGACGTCGAGCAGTACACAGTCGACCGGGGTGTCGGATGCGCGCTCGAGCCCGTCGGAGCCGGTCGCGGCGGTGACCGGCTCATGCCCTTCGCCGGACAGGATTCCGGAAAGGGTTTTGAGGATGTTCTCCTCATCGTCGATGATCAGTACGCGTGCCATGGTTCTTTATGGGATAAAGGATAGCACAATTTCCAACCTGGTGGCATACGATAAACGTGCAACGAATCCTGCGCATGATTGCGTTGTAGTGTTGCCGTTGCCCATGGAATTTTTTTTTGATTTTTTCGTTTCTCCGCAACAGTCAACAGTCTTTAATAGTACGTGTTTGACGTTTGATAATTTTCTAAAATTGTTAGCAGGCTGCTTTGTGGTCATCTATGCTGAAAGGGAAATACGTCCGGCGGTCGTGATGCGGAAGGTTATCCTGCAAAACCGCTCCAATAAAGGCGCGCATACGCAGGAGGTTTTGATGACTGTTTTCAGAACTTTGAAACTCCGCGGTCACGACCCGATCAAGACAGTCGTCTCAGCGCTGACGGATTACCTGATCACCGGCAAATTGACACCATTATCTGAATTATTTGACACAGATGGGTAAAGTGTTACTATAGGAAATACATAACCTGTCCCTGTATTTCTTTGCTAAACGCATGTATACTCCTTTGAGCATTTCTTGAGGAGACCACCCATGAAATGCCCCATGCTCTTGATTTTGTTATCATTTAAAACCACAGGCGTGAAGTATTAAAAAAATGGCTGAAAACATTCGCAAATTTGAAAAAGATGGTCATCGAATTTATCATGGTGATGCCACAGTAGTTCTTAGGACTGAGATTGCATCTGATTCCATTGACTTGATCTTTCTTGATCCACCCTACAATATAGGAAAGCAATTTGCTGGGTTTCATGATAAATGGCCATCAGATAAATCCTATGCGGAATGGGCCTATGAGTGGTTGGATGAATGTATCAGAATTTTGAAGCCCAATGGTTCTTTATATGCAATGACGAGCACTCAGGCCATGCCATATTTCGATCTCTATCTGAGAGATAAATTGACAGTAATTAGCAGGATAGTTTGGCATTATGATAGTTCCGGTGTTCAAGCTAAAAGAACATTCGGCTCACTCTACGAACCCATCCTTCATGGTGTTAAAAATCCGAAGCAATACATTTTTAATTCGGATGCAATTAAAATTGAAGCCAAAACAGGCGCACAGCGGAAATTAATCGATTACAGGAAAGAAGTACCAACCCAATATAATACTGAGAAAGTTCCAGGCAATGTTTGGTATTTTCCTCGCGTCAGGTATCGCATGGATGAGTACGAGAACCATCCTTCTCAGAAACCAGAAGCTTTGCTGAAAAGAATTATCCTTGCAAGCAGCAACGAAAACGGCATTGTGCTTGATCCGTTTGCAGGAACTTTTACTACCGGTGCAGTATCACGTTTATTAAATCGAAAATCTATTAGCGTGGAGTCACAAGAAGAGTACTTAATGATTGGATTGCGAAGAGTACTTAAATTGAATTCCTATAAAGATGAAGCCCTTAAATCTCCAGTAAAAGACTATTCCAAAAAGAAAACAGAAAATGAGTTGACGGGAGGCTTGTTCAATGCCATCAGTTAAACATGATTTTACACAGACAATTATCCGTATCTTAGAAGAGCATTTCCCAGGTCATGGTGAGCAGTTACTAGATAACAGCGAACTGCTACAGTACATAAACATAAAGGCAAAGGCGGCTAATCGTGGATCGAAATCAAGAAGCGGCTTTGCCAATCACTATGCTATATATGTGCTGATCGAAGATTATTTAAATCATGGATTTAATGAGAGTGACGACTACACTAAATATGAGGGAGCGCAATATAGCAGACTCTTAAACCGACAACGTGAACTTCCGTTTGGCAGCAAGCTGCAGAATCATGCCCTAAATCATAGGTTAAACGAAGAATTTCATAAATATTTCCCCACTTCTACTCATGTAATAATAATTAGAGACGTTGAAACCAGTCGCTATTGGATTAATGAAAAATTGCTGCAAGTGAAACTTGGGAAAACTGTTTATAAAATAGCACCGGCCGTTAAAGCAATTATTGATGCCTATATCGAAGCAAGGTCTAGGTCCTTCGATGAATTTATGGGTTACTGCGAAGAGATAATGAAATTAGAGAAAGATGACGCCGATAAAGCCATTGAATTTGTCAAAGGGTTATTGAAACCAAATATCGATGCGCGTATTTTTGAAATAGTCAGTTATGCAATATTGAGGGAATTTTATTCTGACCAGAAAATATATTGGGGCTGGTCACCGGATGAAATTAATCCTGAATTCTTGGTCTTATACAAGACAGGCAGGACTAATGCTAATGATGGCGGAATCGATTTTGTGATGAAGCCTCTGGGGCGTTTTTTTCAGGTAACTGAAACAGTTGATGCAGGCAAGTATTTTCTTGATATTGATAAGGTTCAAAGATACCCGATTACTTTTGTCGTAAAAACCGAGCAGTCTGTCGAAGAAATTAAAAATAAAATCAAGGAGCAAGCTATTGAAAAATACGGGATAGTCGCTATCGTTGAGAAGTATATGACTTCGGTTGAGGAAGTAATTAATATAGCAGAGCTCATGTTAAGATTTGACGAAGTATTGAAAAATAATAAACTGCATGTGACTATTGAGGAAATTATTCTCCAGAGCAAAGTTGAATTTAATATTGATATTGAAGATGATAGCTTGGAGGATGAATCTGAAGATCAATAGCCACTATCCTTCATCCCCCCTTTCCCCTAAAATATCCCTCAATCAACCTCCTTCTCCCAAGGAGCCCGATACCACTGCCTAAACTCCTCCTCTTCACTTTAACCATCCTCTTCGCGATTACCCTCGCATCCTGCACCGATCGCGCCGGTGCAAAAAACGATCCGCCATCCAAGGTTGAATAAGCATACGCCGGATGCGCATGTTACATTTGAGGTCATTCGTCCGGGTCGAGGTAGGGTTGCCAGGGGATGTCGATGTTGAGGATCAGGCGGAGGTTTAAAAGCAATCCCGCGAACTGTTCTGGGGTGGTTTCAGAATTTTCAAATGTCGTTGTTAAAATCCAGTCATAGTAAATTTCAGTGAGGGGATCGTAATACCTGTTGGCACCCTCATGCCATAATGTAAATTCTGGCTGCATCAGGCCCCATCTGAGCAGGTCGAGAGCCGCCGCACGGTCATCGGCGGTAGTTAATTCCGGGAGCAGAATGATAAGAGCGTCGTGAATACGGAATAATTCGTCACCGGTTAATTCAGCATCGAGGAATGATGCCTGGTCCGCTGAAAATGCTGTTAGTATTCCGGAATAGAGTTTTAAAAGTTCACCGTTACTTACCAGGCGCCTCTCTTCAATATGGGAAAGCACTTTACCTTTAAGCAGCAATGCCGAATCGGTTGTTGTGAGCCATGCGTCAACCGGCATGTGAAGCATCCGGGCGATTGCGGCGAAACACAAGTCCCGTCGAACCTGCTCTGTAACATTGCTCTCGGCTTCCTGAAAAAGTGCGTTCGCCCACTGCCATGACGGCGCCCGTCCAAGAGCGTCGGCAATTACCCATGCTTCTTCGCCTTCCCCTGTTGGACCGTTTTCAAGTCCGCCGCTCATGAGGAAATCCACTATTAAATTTACATCATCATCCGTGTATGGATACATACCGCCTGAATCCCATGTGGTTCGCGCCAGGTTCCAGTACATCCATCTGTGGAAATCAGAAACCCCACCACCATCGCGATATTGTTCAAGCTCGGAGAAGACCATGTCCAGGGCGGATTGGCGTGCAAGTTGAATGGACCTGAGCGACATCGCATGAGTGAGCCGTCCGTCCCAGAATGGCTGGTCGGGAGCAAGGTCCTGGAGGCTTTCGATCTCACTGTTCCAGTCCAGAATCGCCCTGACACCGGATTCACCAGTGGCTGCGAGTGCGGTGTGAAGCCAGTCCCGCCACTGTGAAACATCATCCTGGGCAACCTCCCCAACCGGGACCTCAAGCAGATCACTCCTCGATTCGTAAAGTGAACCAAGCTGGCGAAGAATCTCCTCCGGGATGTTGTTCCGGCCAGTCTGGACAGATTCAACCCCCGCACGAGCGAATGCATAAATTGCCGTGACACCTTCAGCTATCAAATCAGAAGTCCTGGCTCTCAGTTGTTCATCATCAATAATTGCCAGGAACCTCTCCCGATCGAACGATGTTTTTCCCTCAGCAACCTGCTTTTTCAGATCGTCATTGAGAGCCCAGTAGATATCATTCATCTCCCTGAGACGGTTGCCGAGTTCCCGATCTACTCTCTCCCCCCCTTTGTGAACCCATGCGAAATGGATAATCGGGTGGTACGGATGCGGCCAGTTAGAGATGGCAGGATCGCCGGGTATATATTCACCGTTTTCAGAAACCCAGGCGTTGTATTGACGCTCGACATCGTCATGGAGATTTCGCAGCCTGCTTGAAAATGGATTACATGCGATGGAACTTATTACGACAGCAAGTAAAATGAGCAAGGTGGTTGTAAATCGCATAGGATTTCTCCCGGCCGAAATTTAATGCTTATATCCACTGCTGTCCAGGATAATCTGATTTTGGACAAGCTTACCCCATAGAATAAGGCATCCATGCGGTTAAATCATTCTTTCCGGGTAGAGGTCTACCCTTTTTACAGGTATTTTTAAGTTCAATTCAACTCAAGCTGTCCATTTTATCTGTTTCGAGGAGGATTTTTCGCTTATAATTACCCCGCAACTGAAAAGTTGTTTTGGACATGAGTGGAAGTCAGTCTTGATTTTTGCCCCCCATTTGTGTATCCATTGTAACTTGTATGCTAATCAGTATGGGAAATTTTTCACAAGGTTTCCTGTTTTTTTACTGAAATCATAAAAATTATTCATCCGACCTAACATGAGGAGTTCCGATGGAACCGGAAACAATAGTAGAAATCACTGAAGTAGCGGCACATGGAGCCGATTTTGTCTCAGAACCAATGAACTGGACCTACATGATCATTGTACTGGCCTGCTCTATTCTCGGTCTGGCAATCGCCTTGATGCTCAAGGGCTGGGTCATGAAACAGGACACGGGCGCCGAGAACATGCGCAAAATTTCTGATTACATTAGAGAGGGCGCGGAGGCGTTCCTGAAGAGGCAGAACACGACGATCATCTGGCTCGCCGTAGTGCTCACCGCGGTGCTGTTCGTGATGTACGCGTTCGTTCGATCGCCAAGGGAATTTGATCCGGTCCAGGACCCGATAGCGCTCGGACTCGCGATCGCCGGATCATTCATTTTCGGCGCGTTATGCTCGGTTTTCGCGGGTTACATCGGCATGTATGTAAGTATCCGCGCGAATATCCGGGTGGCGACCGCCGTGCAAACGAGCCTTAACAAGGCGCTGCAGATCGCGCTTAGAGGCGGCGCGGTCTCGGGAATATTTGTCGTCGCCGTAAGCCTTCTCGGGGTTGGATTGCTTTTCTCCCTCATCGAGCTGGCCGGCATATCCGATTCAGAACACATTCCCTTCCTGATAGTCGGCTATGGGTTCGGCGCGAGTTTCGTCGCGCTGTTCGCCCAGCTTGGCGGCGGTATCTACACTAAAGCCGCGGATGTCGGCGCGGACCTTGTCGGCAAGGTCGAGGCTGGAATCCCTGAGGACGATCCCAGGAACCCGGCTGTTATCGCCGACCTCGTTGGCGACAATGTCGGTGACTGCGCGGGCCGCGGCGCCGACCTTTTCGAGTCGACAGCCGCCGAGAATATCGGCGCGATGATCCTCGGCGCGACACTCGCGATGAACGCAAGCCAGGCGGGATATCCCTTCGTTTATGGAACGATTGGAGTCATGATGTTCCCGTTGATCGCCCGCGCCTTCGGGATCATCGCGGCAATCGTGGGGATTATAAGTGTCAGCACGCCTGAGGATGGCGATCCGATGGTCGCCCTGAACAAAGGTTATGCATGGGCTGTCGTGCTCGCCATGATAGCGTTTGGCGGCACAACCTGGTGGCTTCTCAGTGTTGAGGGAGCACCAAATGCATGGTGGCATTTCTTCATATGCGGAATTATCGGCGTTCTGACAAGTGTGGCTTTCGTGGGGATCACCCAGTATTACACCGAGCATAAATACAGGCCGGTCAAGGAGATCGCGGAAGCATCCACAACCGGTCCGGCAACAAACATCATATCCGGAGTCGCGGTCGGCTTCGAATGCACCGCCGTTCCAACAATCGTAATGGGAATCGCGATTCTCGCAAGCTATTACATCGGGCGATTCGCGTTTCCGGCTGAAGCGCTCGCAAATGGAGTTAACGGCGGACTGTTCGGAACCGGTGTCGCGACAATGGGTATGCTGGCTACAGCGGCCTACATTCTCGCGATGGACACATTCGGACCGATCGCGGACAATGCGGGCGGTATCGTCGAGATGAGCGGACAGCCGGAAGAGGTTCGCAAAAAAACCGACCGGCTCGATGCTGTCGGCAACACGACAAAAGCCCTTACAAAAGGATACGCGATCGGATCGGCCGCTCTCGCGGCGTTCCTCCTGTTCTCCGCTTTCATGGATGAGGTCGGGCTTTACGCAAAAGAGCAGATTATGCAGGATAACATACCATGGCCGGTCGTCGACCTGAGCAAGCCTGAGGTTTTTGTTGCCGCGCTTCTTGGAGCAATGCTTGTATTCCTGTTCTCCGCTCTTGCGATACGCGCGGTTGGAACAACAGCAAAGGCGGTCATCGAGGAAGTCCGACGCCAATTCAAAGACCTTCCCCGCGTCAATGACATCATCCAGTTCACCAGCGATTTTAAACCTGACTACGGAACCTGCGTCGACCTCGTTACCAGGAATGCTCTCAAGGCAATGATCGCGCCGGGGCTTCTTGCCGTCTTAATGCCGGTCGCGGTCGGTGTCATCTTCAAAATTTTCATCGGATTGAGAAACGACCCACTTATCGCGGCGGAATCTGTCGCGGCAATGCTGATGGTCGGCACGATCACAGGAATTCTCATGGCAACCTTCCTCAACAACAGCGGCGGCGCATGGGATAATGCGAAGAAGTTCATCGAGGACGGCGCATTCGGCGGTAAATACATCAAGGACGCAGACGGCAACGATATCAAGAACCCGACCCATGGCGCGGCGGTTGTCGGCGATACTGTCGGAGACCCGTTCAAAGACACGGCGGGTCCGAGTATTCACGTTTTGATCAAGTTGCTGGCTACGGTGACGCTTGTACTGGCACCATTGTTTATTTGATTGTTGAAATTTATTATTGGATGCAGGCAAGTTGTCTGCGTGACGAGAGAATTAGTACGTCAGGATTTTTAAAGCCGATATATTGTCGGCTTTTTTGTGTCTGCAATTTTAACTGGAGGAAAAAATAGAGAGCCGACATCCTGTCGGCTTGAATAAACACGTAGCGCATGCGTCCCGCCTGCCTCCATTAATCAAATAATTTTCCGGTGCACGTTCACCAGGCCACTTGATTATAAAACAATCCTGTAGCTTGACATAATTTCATTTCCATCTCTCACCCTACTCATTTATAATGCCAGGGCGATGTCATTAGCTTTTCAGAAGAAAGGACTCAAGATCATATTCTCGGGACCGCCCGGTTCCGGGAAGACACGCAAACTAATCGAAATTTTCAATGATGCCCGAATGGAAGGGCGGGAAGATAAGGTCCTGTTCCTCGTTCCCGATTCCGGCGCGAAAGAACACATCCGCGACATTATCGCCCGTCACAGCCCTACCGATGTTCCCCGGGCATTTTCGGATCGTGGAATTCATTCGCTCTATTCCTACACAAGAAGAATTGGCGGCGACACGACGGCAGGGAAAATCCACCTGCACGCCTTGGTCAATAAATGGGTGAATGAAAATAAAATCAATTCAGTTAAGAATCCTGTATTGAAAACCTCCGGCGGGAGGATAGCTCTTAGAGGCGCGATTTCAACGCTCAGGTCGAACGGATATAATTCGGGGTCTCTTACCAAACTTCCCAAATCATCTATCGGACAAAATTCAGTGCTTCTTACGGGTCTGAAACTCTGGGAAGAATGGCTTTCGGAAACCGGGAAGTTAGATGAGCTGGATATACTTGAAAAGGCGGTTAGGAAAGCGGGTGCAGAGAAGTGGGAAACAGTCCTGATAGATGGATTCACTGAAATCAATCCTCTTCAGTGGAAGGTGATAGAAAGGCTCATTGAGACAGTTGAAAATGTCGCGGTAGCACTCGATCCGAAACAGATTCCATCGGACAGGCTATTTCAAAATTTTACCCGGCTTGGATTTGAGGAAGTTAAACTCGATGCCGGTTTACGGTGGAAGAAAAACGATGACCTTCGATGGCTTGCGGATGTCGAATCCTGGGATATTCATTCAAGTAAACCCGATTCCTGCCCTGAAAATCCCGATAATAACCGGATCAAAATAATCAAGGCGGGGAATCCCAGGATTGAAGCGTCGCAGCTTGCGCGTGAAGTGACACGGTGTATTGCGGACGGTTATGAATACAGGGATATCGCGATCCTCACACCGTCGCTCGGGACAATCCACCGGGTTCTCAAATCGGAATTTTCACGCGCCGGGATTCCGATAAGGTTTTACCTGCCGATTCCCCTTACTGAAACAGGCCCGGGGAATTTTGTCGGGCAATTGCTCGAAATAGTTGGTGGAAACTGGGATGACAGGGCTGTTTGTTCATTACTGTCGAATCCTGTTTCCGGGATTCCGCATGAAGATTCATCGAGAGCAAATTATGTAACCGGCACGAAAAGGCGTCTGGGAAGCATGGACGCCTGGCTTGCATGGGCGGATAATAATACTGGGGAATCCACAAGAGAGTTCCTTCATAAACTGGTTGAACTTAGTAACAAAGTGGAAATCGATCCAGTTAAATTTACAGGGGAAATAATTCAGGTCGCGGAAGATAAAATCCGCGCAAGCTGGAAAGAATTTCCTGACGATTTGATAAAAGATGAAGGATGGGCATGGCGTGCGGTTGAATCATGTCTCACGGGATCATCGAGCATGTACCGGGATATTCATCCAGTTTCCTCAAAAGATAAATTATTAGATTTTTTAAAATCGGAACTCAGACTTGAGAAAGGTAAACCCCTCGATCGAAGAAGCGAGTGTGTTAATGCTGTAACGCTGCTCGGATCCCGAACATGGGGGATTAAGGTGGCCATGGTGTGCGGTCTTTCGCGAGATAATTTCCCTAAAAAGCCGGTTAAAAACCCATTCCTTCCCGATGAGCTTCGCGAGAATCTTACTCCCCAGCTTCCATCGTACGATGATTTAAAGAATCGCGAGGAAGCGCTTTTCAGAATCGCGGTGACACGCGCGAGCGATCGGATAGTGCTCTCATGGCCATCGACCGATTCATCCGGGTCGCCCAACCTGCCTTCAGGACCCATAGAGAAACTGGTTGAATGGATTCTTAACGGTGAGGAACCCAAGACGATCGAACACGATCCGCCGGGGGATGTTGATAAATCTGTTTTCGCAAGAGATCTGGCATCGCTCGCACTCGAAAATAAAATCGATGACCCGGAGCTGATTGAATCGGTATCGGCCGATTTGGGAATTCCGCTTGCTGAAGCGGTTAATTCAGAAAAATATGAATCAGTGACAATAGAAGACAGAGAATTTCTTTCCAACAGCGCAATCGGATCGAAGGGTAAGCCGGTCTCGCCGACCGATCTGAACCATTTAAGCCAGTGTCCCTACAGGTTTTTTGCAAAACGTGTGCTCAAACTTTCGGATCCGAACCGCGATCGTGTGCGAAAAGGGTTTGATTTCATGCACTGGGGGAATATCGCGCACGACGCGTTGTCCGAGTGGTTCCGTGGTGGAAAAAAAGATGAGTTCGAACCCTTAGTAAGGAAGGCATTAAATAAACAGAGGGAACTTACAGGAAACTCGGTGACCGAAGCGCGAATCGGTCAAATTGTCGATGCGCTTAACCGTTTCGCTGAGTTCGAGAGGGATCACTGGCCGGATGGATTTACGCAAATTGAATCCGAGCTTGTTTTCGATACCCCTGAAAAAAGGGACAGGATACATAAAGGAAAGGGATATGATCCGGTCGAATTTGAGATAGATAAGGACGTAACAATTTTCCTGAGTGGACGGGTCGACCGGGTTGATGCCGGTGAGGGAAATATCGCGATTGTTTCCGATTACAAGAGATCGGAAAAGAATGACAAGTTTCTCAAGAAGGGTCTGGACTTTCAGCTCGCTTGTTATATCGAATTAGTGAAGGCAGGCCTTGGGGTCGATGTCGCTATGGCATGTTACCTCCCCATAAAAAACATTACCGCCAAGGGTGCAGGATCGGTGATTTTCGATCCGGAAACCGATCTCAAGCCGGATGATTCAATTTTCAAAACGCGCGATGAACTTTTTTTGGACACACACCTTGGATTAGTAAGGGAGAATATCGCCAATTTAGTCGGGAAACTTGCCGGTGGGAAAATCGATCCGATCCCGACGGACCATAATAAATGCGGGCGAAAATGCGATTATCACGACCTGTGTCGATTCAAATTCTCCGGGGACGAGGGGGATAGCGATGGCTGAAAACCTCACCAGAAGCCAGATCGCCGCGACCACTATCCCTGTCGGAATTCTGATTGTCTCAGCCGGAGCGGGGACCGGCAAAACCACGGTTCTCAGCCATACAGTTACCGGTAAAATGGTCGCGGCTGATAATGCGAAAATCGATGAACTCCTTGTTTTGACATTCACAAGAAAAGCCGCGGTCGAGATGGCTGAACGTATCGCGGAACGGTTGAAGGAAATGGCGGGGGAATCGGAGGATCGAGAGGAAAAGAAGCGGCTCCTTGACGCGGCAAGCCAGGTTCCCGATGCGGCAATCGAAACACTCGACGCGTTCGCGGTAAAAATGCTTCGTGATAACCCATCCGAAACAGGACTCGATCCGGATTTCGAGGTACTGAGTGAGGAGAGGAATCTCGAAATCGGGCATGAAGCAGGGCGAAAGCTTCTCGAAGACTGGCTGGCACATCCTCCCCATGAATTGTGGCCGGAGGTTGTGAAGGGGATCGAGCTTGAAAACTGGCCGTGGATTTTTCACAGGCTGGACCAGCACCTGATGACCCGTCGGGCGATGAATTTGCCCGCACTGTTAATGGGTCGGGATGCTGGGACAGATGAAGATATCGATAAAATTATCCGGGAACTCAAAGAGGAACGAGATCGCAGGTTCCGGGAGTGCCTGAATGAGATTCTTGGAGAAATTGAGCCAATAGATGAATTAATTGAAGAAACAATCAGGATTGGAGAGGAGGGTGGACAAAAATTTACCGAGAAAGCGAAACAAGTCCAAGAGGTTCTTCCCGAACTCCTGGCATGGTTGAAGGCTAAAAACCTTGACTGGAATGCGTCGATCATTCAGAAAGTCAGTAAATGGCAGCTTTTTAGGACTTCCAAAGATGAGCCGGGTGAAGCTAACAGACTGGTGAAATTACTGAGAAACCACCTGACTTCCGATACGAAATCGGTTAAGGATATCGAGAAAAGTGAGAGATTACGCGCACTGAGCCTTGAAACCGAGATGTTTAAATATCGCCTGCCGCTCGCTTCGGCACTAATGGAATTCCACAATGCGGCTCTTCTGGCAAGGCGAAGCCATAATGCCCTTTCATTCGCCGACTGCGAAATTGAGGCTCTCGATCTCCTTGAGAATTTCCCGGCTATCCGTAATAAATACAACAAACAGTACCGGTACGTAATTGTCGATGAATACCAGGACATAAATCCCTTACAGCAGGAACTTATTTTCAAACTCGCGAGGCAATCGAAAGAAAAAACTGAATTACCATCGAACCTTTATGTGGTCGGGGATGAAAGGCAGAGCATTTATGGTTTCCGCGACGCTGATTTCCGATTACTGAGGAACCTCCGGGTAAATATGCAAGGCGTCAGGGATAAAAACGCCGGGGACAGGATTCTCAATGAGAATTTCCGATCCCGTCCCCAGATTCTCAATTTCACGAACCATTTATTCCGTACGATCTGGGGATCGCGGTCCGATACGAATGAAATTGAACATACCGACCTGAAACCGTCATTTGAATATTATTTCCGGGATGGAGAATCGGAAAGGCCACGGATCGAATTGCATGTAATCAAGGCGGGAGATTCAATTACGGGGAAACTTCGCGAGGCTGCTGTAGTGGCTAAACGAATCTATGAAATAGTAAATAATAAAGAAATTCAAATCACCGAGAAAACCGGATCGGTAAGAAAAATTGAATGGGGCGACTGCGCAGTCCTGATGAGTAAACGTGCCGGATTATCGTTGATGGAGCACGCGTTATCATCGCTTGGCGTACCGTTTGTAACCGAGTCCGGAGGCGGGTTCTGGGACACATCGGAAGCGTCGGACCTCATCTCGCTACTGTACTGCTTCTCAAAAAGTGTCGATAATCTCGACTGGGCAGTTCTTCTAAGGAGCCCGATAATCGGGATCTCGGATGACGGCCTTATGGAAATATCACTAGTGTCCGACCGTGGAAACTGGCGCGATGTATTCAAAACGGTTTCCCTCGGGGATGATTCAAATCGGCGAAAACTTGCTACATTTATTGACTGGTTCGAGTCGGTTGAAAAATCAGCGGGACGAGTTCCTGTTACCGAGCTGGTCGATAAAGCGATGCAAAGCTCAGGTTATCTTGAGAAAGCATTCGCGCAGGACCGTGGACGGGTGATCCGCGCAAACATCGAGAAATTTATATCGTTCCTGATGGCGGAACCGGATTTATTCGATCCAGGAGTCGCGGCGAATTATCTGACATGGCTGCGGGATGAAAATGTCCAGGCCGCGCAGGCAGGCGTGGCGCCGGCCGACAACAAAGGCGCGGTGGTACTCGCGACAGTACACGCGTCGAAAGGCCGTGAATGGCCGCTGGTTGTTCTAGCGGATTTGAATTCGGGCGGACGCTCCAACAGACCGGAGAATCTAACATGGGATGAGAATTCCGGCCTGGGATTCAAATGGCTGAATCCCGCGACAGGTGAATCGGAAAGTTCATCGAGTCACCATGCGGCTTCCGAGGTCGCTAACGAACGGGATAATTCAGAGAGTAAGCGGGTTATGTATGTCGCGTTGACCCGTGCGAGGGAATATTTAATCCTGTCGGGTTACTTACAATTAAACAAGAAAAAAGATGGGTGGATAGGTTTCAAGGAAAATGATTTTAAGAAGCGAACTAATTCGAGCTGGCTTTCAGCAATAGATTATGTTTTCACTCAAACGGAAGAATCGTTTGTTGGAAAACCCGATGACGATCCTGCGACTGAATTAACCCTGATGGTCGCCGAGCCTCAGGATCCGGAATCGGATAAAGGTCCGATGCCTCTAGAGAAACGAAATGTGGAACTGAAAGTCAAACGTGTAATTCATGATAAAACACCAGACCTGAAACCGGCTGCAGGGCAAAAAACTGAACTGGGAGACCGGTACCGAGCGAAGTTAAAATCGATCACAAGGCTTCCGGAACCTGTTACAAATCGTTATCTCATTACCGCGACCGAGATCGCGAATTTCGAAAAATGTCCAAGGATGTACGCGTACAGGTCGGTATGGAATGTCCCGCAAATAAAGCATGATGGATGGATTCCAGCTACCGATGAAGATTTCATTGATGATCCGGGTGATGAAAATTTCCTGGCAGAAGAAAATGAAACATCCGAAAATTTCGAGCTGCCGTCAAGTGAATGGGGAAATCTAGCGCATAAGCTTATGGAGAAAGTCGATTTCGATGCTACTGAGGACCGGATCCGGACAACTGTGGAAGGACTTGTTGATGAAAATAACCGCGATCGAGTGAACATATCGCGGTTGGCTGAAATGGCCGTAAAAACTCTCAAGCTGCCGATTTTTCAATCGTTTGAGTCATTTAAAAAGGAGTATCGTCTGATCGGGAAGATTGGCGATTCAAAAGAAACCGTGCTGGGGACCCTGGATTTACTTCTGGAGAAAGATGGAAAGCTATTAGTTATCGATTACAAGTCAGGAAAGGTCAAAGAGGATGAAACTCCAGAGAAAGCCCGGTCATATTCAGCGCAGCTTTCGGTCTACGCTCATCTTGTGTCGGCTTATAAAAACATCCCGCTTGATAAAATCGAAACATGGATAATTTTTCTCCACCTGGCGAAACCTGAAAAGGTCGATTTATCGGAGGAAGATTATGAGGGGACATTGGAAGTGTTGAAAGATTTAACCGAATCGTCGAGGAAGAATGTATTCAAGGAAGATCCCAATGAGAGTAATTGCAGATGGTGTGATTACAGGGATATTTGCGGGTCTGCATGGTCGGCATCAAAACAATGAACGTCAGTGATGTTTTAATGCTGATAACCGATCCCCTACCTCCTCCCAGAATTCATCTATCCCCTCGCCTGTGATCCCCGACACCCTCAGGCCATTCGTTACGGTTCGAATATCAATCGTGATCTCCTCGGGGTTCTCGGATGTGCCATCACCAGGCGACTCCTTTTCCGGTGAATAAAGATCACACTTGGAAAATACAAGGATCCTCGGGATTTTTCCAGCCCCGATTTCTAAGAGCGTCTTTTCCACAACATCGAGTTTCTGTTCCCAGTCAGCTTCGGTGCCGTCAATAACAATCACAAGGAGGTTTGAAAAAACCGCTTCCTCCAGGGTCGCGCGGAAAGCCGCCACCAATGCTGTCGGCAGACGATCGATAAACCCGACCGTATCGGTCACCAGCAACTCCCTTCCAAGAGCCTGCGAATATGTTTTTCTTGTCAGGGGATCGAGGGTCGCGAACAGGCGGTTATCGGTATAGGCCTGGGGTTTCCCCGGTCCGGTAAGTTTATTCAGAAGAGTGCTTTTCCCTGCATTCGTGTAACCGACAAGAGCGATCATCGGAATCCCGGAAGCCTTCCTCCGCTTACGCTGGATCTCCCGGCGGCTGCCGATCCGGTCGATCTTTACCCTGAGATTTGAAAGGCGTTTTCTAATCACGCGCCTGTCGGTCTCAAGTTTCGTTTCACCAGGACCCCTCGTACCGATCCCACCGCCAAGCGCCGAAAGTTCCTGGCCTCCCCTTCCCTTGAGCCTTGGAAGGAGGTAAGTAAGTTGAGCGTGCTCGACCTGTAATTTCCCCTCGCTTGTCTGGGCACGCATGGCGAAAATCTGGAGGATGACTTCCGTGCGATCGAGAACTTCGCATCCAATCTCGTCCTCAATACTCGCCCGTTGCGATCCGGAAAGGTCCTCATCGACACACAAAAGCGTGGCGTTCATACGCCGGATTTCGTTACCCGCGAGACCGAGCAGGTGCGACGAGATCAGCGTACGGCTTTCCGGCTTCATGTTGCTCTGGAAAACCTCACCTGTAATTTCCGCACCCATGCTCTCGACCAGTTGGCGCAGCTCATCGAGGGGATCATCGAGTTTCGAAACAGCGTCACGCTTATTTTTTAATGTAAAACCGACCAGCACCGCTGTCGGGACAAGTTTTTCAGTTTCATGCAGCATTTAGTTTTATTATTGAGTAATGAAACCCGGGTCATACAAAATCCCAGGTTTCATCCCATCCGGTAATATTTCCTGACCCCCCTTGTGATTTTCCAGGTGCACTTCATGCCTTTCGGGAATGTTACAAGGTCATCTTTGCCCATCGATACCGGGCTTCCCCCTTCCGGTGTGACCTCAACTTCTCCCTCGATGAAAAAACAAGTTTCTTTTTCGGAATATTCCCACTCAAATTCACTTACTTCCTTAGACCATTGCCCCCAGTTGTAGATGCCCATTTCCTCAAGTCTTTGCTGTTTGGGTTTGTGTTCGACGATGATCTCATCCATAGCAGGTCCTCCCTGATTTTATTGGTTTTTTAAAATCGCTATTGAATTATTTCCTATGTATTATTTTATTACCCAATGCCCCCCGATGGCAACCGATTTTACATGGTTAACCGCGTGATGGTATGGAATTTCCGCAATGTCATTTGTGTCCCAGATCACGAAATCCGCCGATTTCCCGATCTCGATCGATCCGATTTCCTCGTCCATCCCAATCGCTTTCGCGGCGTTGATTGTCACCATGCTGAACGCTTCTTCCGGCTGCAATCCATAATAGAGGCAGGCAACATTCAAAATCCACTGAAGATTTTCGGTCCTTGAAGATCCAGGATTATTATCTGTCGCGAGGGCGAGAAGGCATCCCGCGTCCACCATTTTCCTGCACGGCGCGAAGGGTTTTTTCAAAAAATAGCTCGTGCCCGGAAGAAGGCATCCGACAGTTTCCGATCCTGCAAGTTTACCAATTCCCTCATCCGTGATCGCTATAAGGTGATCGACTGAAAAGCTTCCGAGGCCGACACACATTTCAGTGCCGCCAAGCGAAACAATTTCATCGCAATGGACCTTGGCGTCCATTCCATGCTTTTTACCAGCCTCCAGAATTCGTTTCCCCTGCTCGACTGAGAAAACGCCGTCCTCGATAAAGACATCGCAGAAATCAGCAAGGTTACCGGCCGCGATCATCGGGATCATTTCGTTACAGACTAGATCGACATACTTATCCGGGTCATTCTTAAATTCCCTGGGGATCGCATGTGCTCCGAGAAATGTCGATTTAACGCGCATTGGTTGAGTGTTGGAGAGAGTTTTTATCGCGTTGAGGATTTTTAATTCTGTCTTGGTGTCGAGACCGTATCCGGATTTTATTTCGATACTGGTAACTCCAAATGATAACGACCTCGATAGCGATTCCCGTCCGATCTCCACAAGCTGGCCCGGGGAAGATTCGCGGGTTACATCAGTCGAATTGAGGATTCCCCCGCCGGACTTGAGAATATCCATATAATCCATTCCCTGGCAGCGCATTACAAATTCATTCGCACGCGACCCGGCATTGACCGAATGAGTATGGCTGTCGATGAGTCCCGGAGTGACGATCCTTCCTCCGGCGTTATGCCATGTCGCCTCCTTGAACTTAACAGCATCGCGAATTTCATCGGGGGTTCCAACCAGTGCGATATTACCGCTGCCGGTCCATGCAATCGCGCCAGGGGAGACTGGCGCGGTATTTTTAAGTTCTTTCCCTCGACGGGGACCACCCTCGAAAGTATGGAGGGTGCCGATATTGGTGAGGACATGGATTTCATTCGAACTCATACAATCCTCCGTGAACGGATAAATATACCAGACATTAACCTGTGAATGTACCCGCCAGCTTACCGCATTTGGCTATTAACTGAATTGTCCAATCCGTTCGTGAATGATAGAATACGCTTGGTTCCAACTATGAAACTTTCCGTAATCATACCTGTTTACAATGAAGAATCCACTGTAGGTGAACTCCTGGAAAAAGTATTGGCTGTCGATATCCCGAAGGAAGTAATAGTGGTCGATGACGGCAGCCGCGATTCGTCGATTGATATTGTAAGGGACAAGGCGGCACACACCGACCAGGTGATAAAAGTCCGGTCACACGAGGTTAATGTCGGGAAAGGGGCCGCCATCCGCATGGGAATACTTCATGCGACCGGCGATGTTGTACTTATCCAGGACGCGGACCTCGAACTCGACCCGAAGGAATACCACATGCTGATAGCTCCGTTTAAGTCGGGTGTCGCGGATGTGGTCTACGGATCGAGATTCCGTAACAGGGGATATTTCTGGCATTACAGGCAGGTTCCGTTTTTTTCAAGATTAGTAAATTTTCTACTCGCATTAACGGTCAATTTGTTCTGGTGGAAGGCGAAAATCACCGATGAAGCTACCGCGTACAAGGTTTTCAGGACCGACCTTCTCAAATCATTACCTCTGAAATGCAACGGGTTTGAATTCTGTCCCGAGGTCACCGCGCTGATTCTCAACCGGGGTATTAATATCAGGGAAGTTCCAATCACCTATCATCCAAGGACGGTCGAGGAAGGGAAGAAGGTCACATGGAAGGACGGCGTAAAAGCTTTCTGGACCCTGTTCAAGTACAGATTCCTCGAACGGGAAGATGTACGGGCACCTGATAAAATTCAAAAACCCGAAAGCGAGTCGGAAGATAACTCAGATGAAATTCATTTTGAGTAGGAGAGGGGGTATGTCAAAGTTAACTTATTAGAATTTATATTTTAAATAGTTTTGTTTTTAGTTATACTTATACCAGATAATCAAAAAATTTCTTCTGTACAGTAGGAATTGGCATGGATAATTTTAATGGAAATCACGACAGTCCTTCCCCAACCGAAAAACCTACAGTAGAAAAACAAAGCCCACCACCAGATTTTATAGAATTTTACAGGAATATTCCGAATGAAAATCTTAAGAAAATATTCTTGGGGGCAATCCTAGTCCTGTATTCAAAGAACGATGATAAAATTGCTTTGGCTTCACATGGTTTTAGGGAGTTCATGGACCATTTCCCTGGAGAAATGGGAAAAATTCCTTATCAATCAATAACTGACACAATTGAAGAAATTAAGAAACCAGTAAAATCATGGAAGAAATTAGGAGGAGAAACAACTAAAGAAAAAGTACTAGAATCAATGGTAGATTATTTAAATTTTTTAAATATATGGAAGGCTTTTTATAAATGGTTTGAAGGTGGATATATTGCTCAAACTGATCGATGGATCCAAGCAAGTATTAATATTGATCCATCATTGGAAGAAGTTCCGGATGATTACCACGACAGCCAAATCAAACAAATCGTAAAATTAAAAAAATTTTTTATAGATGCGCTCCATCATAAGAAGGACCCAAGTTTTGATGAAATGATCAAATATATCCGATGGTTAACACGACTCTACAAACTTTTACTACAAGCAAAAAAAAATAATCTAGATAAAGAAGAAGGTGCAATATAATGCCTTCAAGCAAGGATATTTTTAAGCAAATATCTCAGCTCAATACAGACGCTGAGAAAGCATTTTTTGTGAATCAAATTTCAACGCCCGAATATTTACCTGTGCTGAGGGATCTAGGATTTTTTTCCACTCCACCCTTACCTATTAAAGATGATAAAGGCGTTAAATTTGAATTATGGTATGCATCTCGCTATCTCTTAAGAATTGCTGATAAAGCGCCTGCAGAGGTTATGGCGGTAGCGAAGGAAATTCCAGAAACTGAAAATTTTCGAGTACACGAGGATATTCTCGATATTTTAATCAAGATTCCAATCACATTTGCCCTTGAATTTCTAACAATAGACAAAGCAAAATATTTCCTTGAGAATCCATACAATTATCAAGCTCCTGATAAGATATCTGAAATTATCAGGGGGGCCGCCCTTGCAAATCACCCTGATGAAGCTCTCAATCTTGCTGAGTTAGTATTTGTAATTACCTGGCAATCTAAATTTTCAGAATTTGACGGTGAGGAGGTTGATATTGGGAATTTATTTCCTAAATTCTTTAGATCTGGAGGAAGTTATGATTTTGAAAAACAAATTCGTGCATGCAGGATTCCCCTTATTGATTGTGCCGGATTTAAAGCTGTCAGGTTCTTTCTGGATTTACTCAGCAAAGCAATCTCTATTTCAAAAAACAAAGGCAAAACAGAATACTCGTGGGTATGGCTTCCAGCAATTGAGGAGCACGAGCAGAACGCAAGTTCAGGACTCGAAGCTGTTCTTGCAGCAAATGCAAGAGATACACTTGAGTATGTTTTCGAAATAAACCCAGTTTGGTTAGATAAAGCCCGTGAATTGCTGAGCAGATATAAGCACATTATTTTTAAGAGATTGGATTTACACATTCTAAGGCTTTTCGCTGAACAGAATAAAGCGGATGTAGTTAATCGACTTCTGGATAAGGAATTATTTAAAAATCCAGCTTGTTATCACGAGTACACACTTCTATTACATGAGCAGTATTCTAATCTCAAACCTGTGAACCAAAACAAGTTTCTCAATTTCATTGCTGAAATTGAAGGGGATTATATAGAATCTACTCAGTTTAAATGGTTGGATTTAATTAAGAATCACCTGAAAAATAATTGGTTAAAAAAATATAAAACGTTGCAGCAAAAATATGGAGACCCTCCTTTCCCGACTTTTCTAAGTTATACAGAATCCGGACCTTGGTCAGGTCCAACTAGTCCTCTTGAAGATTTGTCCTCAATGACAGTAAAAGAAATTACTGATTTCCTTCAAACATGGAAACCTAGTGGTGAGAGGACATGGCCTCCTGAGCCATCTGCAGTAGGGTTGGGAAGGCAGCTAAAGAATGAAATTGTAGAACAACCCGTAAAATTTGCTAAAAATGCTGCAATGTTTATAGGTGTGAACCCAAAATTCCTTATACATGTCTTTTTTGGATTTCAGAATGCTGTCAAGGGCCAGGAAAAATTTGAGTGGGATAGCATCCTGGAGCTTTGCCTGACGATAGCGAAGGGAGATTCTGGTAATTTACTTTCGGATGCAAGCACCTTATCTGAAGCCCGAAAACATGCGGCTGGCCTTTTAAAAGAAGGATTCAACAAAGGTGTGAATGAGATCCCATATAAATACAAAAAAATATCCTGGGATATCCTTGTACACCTAGCAAAAGATCCTGATCCATCACCATCTGATGAGCAAGGCTCTGGAATGGGTCCATCTCTGCAAGCCATTAACTCAGCTCGCGGCACAGCGATTGAAGCAGTAATCCTTTATGGTATTTGGCACTGGCGCAATCTCCAGGAAGTGGATAAATGGCGAGGTGTTGAATCAATACCTGAAGTTAGAGAATTACTTGAATCTCATCTCGATCCCAAAATTGACCCCTCACCCGCAATTCGCTCTGTATATGGTATATATTTCCCCTGGTTCGAAGGAATGGACAATGCCTGGGCTAAGAAAGTTGTAGATATAATATTTCCATTGGATAAAGATCAGGTACTTTTCAATGCTGCATGGGAAACATATATTTCATACAACCATGTTTATAATAATGCAGCAATGATTTTAACAACTCGGTATGAAAAGGCAATTAGGAACCTTGAAGTATTTGATAAAGATAATGTCACAATAGGTGACCCTGAAGCAAGGCTCGCAGAACACATGATAGTCATGTACGAACGAGACTTGATAGGCGAACCAGACGGAGACAGCCTATTCAAATTGTTTTGGGATTATGCACCTCTCTCTGTAAGAAAGCACGCTATTTCCTCAACAGGGATTTCTCTAAGCAATACAGAAGGTGAAGTTCCAGAACAAATAAGAGAAAAATTAATCAATCTAATCAAATTCAGGATTGGAGTATTAAAGGATAAACCACTCAATGACCGGTTTGAATTAACAGGTTTTCAGGAATGGTTTAACAGTGAGAAATTCGATATGAGTTGGGCGATTGCCAGTTTGTTAAAAATTCTAGAACTTACTGAAGGTCAACTTGAGCATGGATGGGTAACTGTAAAAAAATTGGTTGAAATCGCAGACCAATATCCTGAGCAAGTAATTAAATGTCTTTCATTAATCCTCCTCAATGATACAAGTGGATGGGTAGTTATGGGTTCTGGAAGGGAAGTAGTCCCAGCATTATTAGAGATAAAAAATAAATCTTCGGAAATAAAGCAGCTTGTAGAAGAACTTGGTGAAAGTCTGTTTCAGCAAAAGAGATTTGAGTATGCAGATCTTATGGATAAGAGTAAACTAATAATCCCTGACTAAACTGACTGAAATAAGGAAGAATTCCTATACCTTTCTAACTCAACTCAAACACCAGTGTTATTGACATCGACAAAGTTTCTCGTTCTGTCTCAGGGGGGATTGGATCGAATGGAGCCGCGTTACGGACCGCATTGATCGCCGCACTGTCAAGACGATCGAATCCAGACGATGCCGATATCGAAACCGAGGATAATTCCCCGTTGGACGCGACCATAAAATTTATAGTCGCTGTGCCTGTTTCGCCCAAACGCCGGCTGACCTGAGGGAATTCCTTAGCCGCCTGAATTTTGCTCTTAACCGAAGCGGCATAATCGGCAAGCAATGTATCAATATCGATTTCAGGTTCCGGTTCAGGAGGTGTTATAGGAATTTCGTCCGAAGAACCATCAATTTCTTCGACGGACACCTGTTCATTTTCCAAATCACCGTTTTGCACATCATTTTCTGAAGATTCATCACCGACAGCTTCAGCTTCTATCTCTGTTGCTACCACTTCGGTAACTTCTGTAACTTGATTAACCGGTTCGGGTTCAGGCTGCGATTGCTCTCGTACCGGCTCTCTTACTGGTTCAGGAGGGATTTCCGGCTCTGGCACTATTGCCGAAGGTTCTGGCTCATTGAGAGTTATCAGAATTTCGGTAGTGACCGGTATATTCAGCGTGTCCGGGAGTTTCACCGAAAACAAGAGAATTATGTGCACAAGGATCGAAACAACCAGCAGAACCCATCGCCAATTTTTAAACAGTCCAGTCATGTCGCTGTTTATTCTTCCTGTGGGTAAATAGTAGCTTCCATCGCTATCCCTGTAATACCAGTCACACGGACAGCGTCCATGGCGCGGATGATTTTTTCATATGACGTCGATCGATCCGCTGATATCCTCACAAGATCTATTTCATTTTTTCTTTCAGAGATTCGTGAACTCAGATCGGCCCATTCGATACGTTCGAGGTCGAGATAAAGGTTCCCCGATTCGGTGATCCTGATAGTCATACTGCGCGCGTCGGTGGAAGTCGCTGTGCTGCTTCCCGGAAGTGTCAGCTCGAGTGCCGGATTCTGAAAACTCGTCACGAGCATGAAAAAAATCAGGAGGAGAAAAACCACATCGATTAGCGGCGCGATCGGCACTACCGGTGGACTATAGCCCCTTCTCCTAGAATTTCCCCGACCGGACATCACGAACCCGCACCCCCCGGCCGCGATTGCTTCAGGATTCTCGTAAGTGCGCCGTGTAAATATATTTCCAGGCTTTTAATCCGGCTGTTGAAATAAAGCGCCCCGACAAGTGCCGGGATCGCGACTGTCATCCCGACCGCGGTGGTGATCAGTGCTTCCCAGATTCCGCCCGCGAGGATGGCTGGATTTACCTGCCCTGCCAGGTCCTGTATACGCTGGAAAGCCTCGATCATGCCGGTGACGGTTCCAAGGAGTCCGAGGAGCGGCGCGACCTGCGAGATTATTCCGAGCCCGTTTACATAGCGTTCCGATTCGCCCAGGTCTTTTTCGATCGCGATTTCCAGAAGGTCTTTGTCGAGATTATTTTTTTTAAGGGAATCCGTGAGAGCTTTTGCGAAATGTCCCACGGGTTCGGATTTTACACCGTTCAGGATATTTTCAACCGACGCCTTGATCCGGGGAATGGTAATCCAGAAATGGATCATGCGATCGAGGAGGAAATAGAGGCCGAGAACCGATAAGAGTAATATCGGCCAGATGAATATTCCTCCCTTGAGGAGCCAGAGTACCTGTATGTCTGATCCGGACATGTCAGTGGGTCTTAATCTTCAGTTGAATACTTGTGAGTATAATGAAATGGGACGAATGCGCAATCGCAGGCGGGTTTTTTAAAGCGGACAAATGAAACATGCAGAATGCATGTTTGACTGGGGAGTCATGCGCAGGATGCGCATGTTACATTTTTTAAAGCGGACAAGTGAACACATGCAGAATGCGCATGTTACATATTAAAACCTGGGTTTTTTTGTAATTAAAATTACTATTGCGGCGATAATACTTGCCGCACCCGCGATCATGAACGGGGTCATCCAGGCACCGTAACCCGCGCCGCCCGATGCCAGGTCTCTGAAATATCCGGCGATCTGCGGACCTACAAGTCCACCCACACCGTACGCGGTAAACATCCAGCCATAGTTGACACCTACACTCTTATTTCCAAAATAATCCGCGGTCGCTGCAGGATAAAGTGCGAAATTACCCCCAAAGTTGAATCCTATAATAGCAGCCATAACGAAAAGTCCGATTGCGGTGTTGCCAACATAGAAAAACGCAAGCATCGCGATCCCCTGTATCAGGCACATCAGGAAAATTGCCATTTTCCGTCCGATTTTATCCGAGATCATTCCCCAGGCGATTCGTCCAATTCCGTTGGCAAGCGAGTAAAAAACTGCCATAGCTGTACCTGCTGTCGCGGCAGCCTGTTCGGCAGTCATCCCTGTGGTCTGCAGCGAGTCGATCCCAAATAACTTGATAACACCGATCACCATCAGGCCTGCCATGGCTCCGGCGATAAAGCAGAACCAGATCATGTAGAACTGGGGGGTTTTAAGCATCTGGAACTGGTTAAATTCCACCGAACCGGTCGCCGACCCACCCGGTTCACCCGATGGTTCCGCTGGTTCCCAACCCTCAGGCTTGTATCCATCGGGTGGGTTCACCATCCAGATTGACCCAATGAGAACGGCAACCATGTAAATAATCCCAAAAATTAACCATGTTTGCGAAAGACCCAGGTTATCAATCAAATGACCCCATGATCCAGCCAGCTTGACCCATATAAGCGCACCGAAACCAAATCCTGCGACCGCGAGTCCCGTTATCATGCCTTTCTTATCCGGGAACCATTTCACGCCTACTGCGATAGGGCATACATAGGCAAGGCCGATTCCCGCACCGCCAACCAGACCCAGAAGCACTACCTGCATGGCAAGTGATTTCCCAATGAGGCCGGCAAGGATGTATCCAATTCCAAGTACAATTCCCCCGGTTATTGAAACAATTTTCGGGCCTGCTTTTTTCTGCCAGTTCCCGGCTAAAACCATCACCACCGCGAAAGTCGCAAGGCCTATCGAAAAAGGCAGTTGGGATTGGGCTTTGGTAAAACCGTAGAGTCCTCCCTCTGCAAGAGGTTTTGTCAGCTCTGCAGTGTATGCCGACCATGCATAGATCGCTCCAAGGCACAATTGTATCAGGATCGCTCCGAGTACAACCAACCATCTGTTCATTCCGGGTCCGGATTTCATCATCAAATCGTCCTCACTGGTAATAATTTGTCCATTCCCCCATTATTTTCAATGCTTGTGAAAATTCTAACAAGCCAAGTATAGCAAAATCCCCGCTTTTTTCAAAGCCCATTCGGCTGGATATGAAATATGGCATTTTTTCTATATATTTTCAGCCTGGTTGATGGGTCCTGCCAACCCATCAGGTATCATCTAAAATTTCCGCGACAGATTTTACCTTGCCTTTAAGCATGCCTTCCGCCCCTGCCTTGTCATCAATCCAGATTTTAATGCTCACCCTCCCGGAATCCTTCCGCATCTCCAGACGGCACCGGTTAATTACATCCATAACCTCATCCCAGTCGCCTTCAATTAATGTGGACATCGCTGTTAACTCAAAGGGCAGTCCCGATTTCTTAATAATTTTCAGGGATTTCGCCACAATATGAGAAAAGTGGGGTCCTTTGTCGAGTGGGATCATTGCGAAAGAAACGAGCATTTGTACGGTCCTCCGAAATCCAGAATTCAAAATAAATCGCAATTGAGTATACCTTATCCGTGGCATCTGATGTTAAAAGGGCTCGTTAAGGCAGAAGGAAGGACGTAGATTCCGGGACACCTCAAATCGCACACATTTGATGGTGTCCCGGTTTCGATCTCCAATCCGTTTAAAGCCCTAGACTGACTGGATATGTCCATCAGTCGGGAGAACCTGAATCTGAATTTGAAAAGTCCATCCTGTATATACTTAATGCAAAGCCCCCGGTTCCCACAACCGGGGGTGATTTTTTTCTTCCCATAATGAGTAATACCAATCTTAGATTCAGGGACGCCTTTCCATGAATTCAAAGCGTGTAAGGCCAATGCCGTTAAATAAAAATTGATAGGACATATTTAGTATTGATGTACGTCGTACACTTACATTTGGGAATGATTCAGGATTTTTTTGAAGATCGGGGACACCTGCTTTTCGACGGGCGAAAAGAGATGTCCCCAGTATTAGCAGACGAACTCAGGCTTGCGGGATGGAGATGTCTCACTCGGCTTGCCGACGCCACGCGATTAGGCCGCCGCCATGCGTTTATAATTCTACGGTCGTTAAAATTACCCTTGTATCACCGTCACCATTCGGGTATGTTTTAGAATTATTGTTTGGATAGTTTTGTAAGTCATTGGCCTCCCCCCCTTAATCCCCCCCGCAAGCGGTGGGGAGGTATGGTGTTTGTCCTTTAATTGTAACGCAGGCAGCTTGCCTGCAGTACCGCGGACAGCTTGTCCTTTAATTGTAACGCAGGCAGCTTGCCTCCAGTACCGCGGACAGCTTGTCCTTAAATTGTAACGCAGGCAGCTTGCCTGCAGTACCGCGGACAGCTTGTCCGCATCAAAGGAACTAAAAGTGGAAACATCCAGGCTCAGATCGCTTTTCCTCGACTTCTTCAAGTCAAAGGATCACCACATAGAACCGTCCGCAAGCCTTGTCCCCTCAGCGGATGATAAATCGCTTCTGTTAATCAACGCGGGAATGGCGCCGCTCAAGCCTTACTTCACCGGATTGCAGGCACCCCCGTCCACACGTATCGCTTCGTGCCAGCGATGTCTTCGCACAAATGACATTGATGAGGTCGGTCGAACACCCCGTCATCTGACCATGTTTGAAATGCTCGGTAATTTCTCCTTCGGCGATTATTTCAAAGAGGAGATAATCATATGGAGCTGGGAATTTATCACGGACTGGTTGAAAATCCCGGTCGAGAAGCTCAGGATCAGCGTTCACGAAAAAGACGATGAGGCTTTTTCAATCTGGGAAAAGGAGGTCGGTGTTCGCTCGGACTGGATTTACCGGCTAGGCGACGAGGATAACTTCTGGTTCATGGCCGACACAGGTCCATGCGGGCCTGACAGTGAAATTTTCTATGACATTGGCGAGGAACTTGGTCCCGACCAGACACCCGCTAAAGATGGGGATCGATGGGTGGAAATCTGGAACCTGGTTTTTACGCAGTTTGACCGCCAGGCCGACGGAACTCTCGTGCCACTGCCGAAAAAAAATGTCGACACGGGAATGGGTCTTGAAAGAACAGCGATGGCATTGCAGGGAAAACATTCCGTGTTTGAAGTGGATATATTCAAGCCAATTTCAGACTTTTATAAAACCGAGACTAAAAAGGAAATTCTCGAATCCGAAAGTTATATTTCGGCTGGTGTTAACTCGCTGTATGTGGTGTCGGACCACATCCGGGCGGTCTCGATGCTCCTCGCGGACGGAGTGCACCCGGGGAACGAGGGCAGGGGTTATATACTCCGGAGAATCCTTCGACGGGCGCTTGTCCATTTGCGCCGCCTTGGCCGGCATGAAGGCGGACTTATTAAAGCGTTCCCGATTGTACTCGATCAGCTTGGGGAAACATATCCACTTTTACTTGAGCGCAGAGACCACATCGCAAATTTAATCCGGCACGAGGAGCAGAATTTCCTGAAAACCCTCGATGCCGGTGTCCAGCGATTGGAAAATGCGATAGAGAGTGTCGGGGATGAGAAAATCCTGCCGGGTGAAATAGCATTCGAGATGTTCGACACTTACGGCGTCCCGCTTGATGTCACAATCGAAATGGCCCAGGCAAGGGGAATGGAAGTCGATGTGGTCAGCTACACTGACGCACTGGAAACCGCACGGAGGATATCCCGCGAGGTCACGGATGAGACGCTTGACGCCGATAACGCCGCTCGCCAGGCTGTGAAAACCACCGATGAAACTGAATTCATTGGCTATGATTTCTATCGCGAAACGTCATCTCTCATTGAATTCGATCCCGCGCACAATTTCATCGTAATCGAAAAAACTCCGTTTTATGCCGAAATGGGTGGTCAGACCGGGGATACGGGCGCACTGCGGTTTAAGGATGGGGAATTCAAAGTTACCGGCACCCAGATTGTCGGCAATGTTGTCGTCCATAAAATCGATCCCGAAAAGACTACCGGCGATCCATCAAATCTGAAACCCGGCGATCCAATCGAAGCGATTGTCGATATCGATAGAAGGCTTGGAATCCAGAGAGCGCATACCGGGACTCATCTACTTCATGCAGCCTTAAGGGTTGTCCTTGGCGATCATGTGCAGCAGGCGGGATCGGCGGTCGAGCCGGATCGATTCCGCTTCGATTTCACCCATTTCCAACCGCTTACAAGGGAGGAAACCCGAAAAATAGAGGACTGGGCGAACGAGCGGGTATTCGCGGAACATGACGTGTTTACCAGGGATGTTTCGTACGATGATGCGATCGAGGCAGGCGCGATTGCATTGTTCGGCGAAAAATATCCCGAAACTGTCCGGATGGTCTGGATCGGCGGACGTGAGACTGAGCCAGTTCCAGGGCAGGTTCAATCGACCGAGCTTTGCGGCGGCACGCATGTAAAAAACACAGGTGTCATCGGGCTGATAAAAATTGTTGGGGAGGAATCGATAGCAAGCGGCGTACGGCGGATCGAGGTTTTGACGGGTCGTCGATCGTACGAATTTATGCAGGATGAGGACATGACACTTCATCATATTTCAGACGCGATGCACATGCCCATCCAGCACCTCGAACGCGGGGTCCGGAAGCATCTCGAAATACAGAAACGCCTGGAGAGGGAAGTCAGGGATCTCGAATCGAAGCTGATTTCAGGTGAGGGCGGCGGAGCGTTCGAAGATTTCACATCGGGTGACATTAAAGCCAGGATATACCCGTTACAATCTCTCGCGCCCGATGCGGTCGCGAAATTGCTCGATAAAGCAGTGGAGGAGGATCGGGTTCACATCGCGTTCGCTGTCACCGACCATGATGGCAAGGGAACGTTGATGATCCGTTGTTCCGACGAAGCGATAAAAGCCGGACTGCATGCGGGGAATTTCGTGAAGAAGGTCGCGGGTGCCATGGGGGGCCGTGGTGGAGGAAAGCCGTCATTCGCCCGTGGCGGCGTGGACGCATCCCGCTACGAAGAAGGTTCTCTGGCATACCGCGATGTTTTAACAGGCGGAATTAACTGACTTTTTTGAGAGCTTCTTCTCTTGCTTGGCTTACACCAATTAATACATCCAACAAAGGACCTGCTTGGGTAAGATTTAGCGTGAAGTGTGGCATTAAGAGTTAAGAAGGCGTGTAATAACCTGCATTTGTTCAACTGCTTGAATTCTCTTAACTAAAAACGGGGTTTCAACACCAAATTTTTCGTATCCAGCTTTTAAAGCGTCTTCATAAGCTGCATATATTCCTGCGATGGTGTCTCCTTTAATAAGGACAAATTTCCCTTCGTCAGCGTCCAGCCGGGATAAATTTGCCTTATACGTTTGTAATTCTTTTTCCAGTGCCATAGAATCCAACCCCTTACATGGTTGAAATACGTTGGATGACTTTGGGTCCTTTATCGTACATCACTCAAAACCAGGATGCAACTATCAAAAATATCGTCCAAATCTGGGGTTTATGTTACAATTATATCATATTTGTACATGATCCAATAGACAAAGTTATACAGACTATGCGATTGGCACATTTTAAAGTCTTAATTTTGAACCAGGCTTAATTCCAGATCCACCCGCTCGAACCTTCCCGGACGGACCCGTACTACCGTCTCCCCCCCAAACGGTGAACCTCGCGCATTCAGGTAAATTAGTCGATATATCCCCTGCCTAAGCCCCATGAGCCTGAAACTCCCGGTCTGGTTACATCGCTCCTGGGCTATCAATTTACCTTCTTCGTCCAATGCCTGAACAGTTCCGTACGCCTGCGGATTGCCGTCGACATAAACCGTACCCGCGATAGATCCCAGCGCTTCACCCCAGGCGCTGTCTACAAATTCAGATACTAGTCCTGAACCCGATTCTTCCCCGGTATCTTCTCCCGCAGACTCCGGACACCCGACCAGGGACAATAACAGAATGGCGGAAAAGATGTAAATGAAAGATTTCAGGACTATAAACCGTATTTTCATTATTCAAATCCTCCATGGATCCGAGTTGGACGATCGCGGTTACAGTGTTTAGATTATAACATTACCGGTTGGGTTCGTTTGGATTCAGATAAAATGAGCGCTAAGTCTTTAGTAATTTCCTGTTATAATACACCACATGAATAAACAATATTTACTTCAGATAGCTGATTTCTGGAAGACACGGATACTCCTTACGGCAGTCGACTTAGAAATATTCCCGCTCCTGCAGGAACCTGTTACAGCTTCGTATGTCGCTACAGCTAAAGATCTCGATACTGGGGCAACCGAACGTCTCATGGACGCTCTCGTCGCGTTGGAAATTCTCCATAAGACCGATAATGATTATGAAATCACCCACCACTACAAGAATGAACTTGGGGATGGTGTGCATTCCATTATCGGGATGCTGAGGCACCGGCTTCACCTTTGGAAATCCTGGTCCATGCTCAGTGAGATTGTCAGGTCCGGAAAATGCTACTACGAATTAAAGGGTTCATATGATGAGCGTGGTGAAAATCTTGGGGATTTCATCCGTGCGATGGCGGCGTCCGGGGCAGGTGTTGCGGAAGAAACATTAATCGCGCTGGACCTTGAAGCTTTTGGGGGAGTAGGGGATGTCGATTCGGTTCTCGATATCGGTGGAGGGCCGGCGATCTTCGCGATTGAATTCTGCAAAGCCCTTCCTGGAATCAGGATGGTAATTCTCGACCGTCCGGGCGTGAAAGAAATCGCGGCGGAATTTCTTGAGAATTCTCCGTATAAGGATCAAATTTCATTTATTGATGGCGATGTGCTGACAGTCGATGACGCGGGTGTTACCGGTGAAGCGGGAGATAAAAAATTCGACATTGTTTTCGCGTCTAACCTGATTCATTCGATGTCCCCCCATGAGGTTCGGGAACTTTTAAGTCGGATGGGTAGATGGGCCAATCCCGGCGGGCAGATCGTGTTGAAGGATTTCTATCTCGAGGACAATCGAACACACCCCTCGCAATCGGCTTTATTCGATATCAATATGCTCACGAATACCCCGGAAGGAAAGAGTTACACGTGGTCGGAAGTTGAAGCCATGATGAATGACCTAGTAGATGAGAATGGCGAGAAAGTGGTTAAGAAAACCAGTCATGTTTATCTAAGCGATGGATTTTCCGGGATGATTGTCGCTGATGTGAATGGATGAAAATGTATAGAACCCGTATCAGAGCCGCGAATGTTAATGAGGGGATTTCCACTGGTACACCACTCACTGACGTTCGGGGCTCTGTTACAGACGTACAGGTCGGCATTCTTTATAGATCTGGTGCAATCCACAGGAAAGGCACCTGGATTCATTGCAGTCGGGGATCGTTATTTCATCGAGCGCGCGATGCCAGTCCTCCTTTAACCAGTCCTTATCGACCCCGCACGACAGGTGATCCCATGGCAGAATCTCGTCGATATCCCGTCCGCCGGAATACTCTTCAGGAACAATTCCCGTTTCCTTGAAAGCTGCGTCCCAGAGATCGGGGGCGCACCGGTCGCCCCATGCGTCGAACCTGGCCCCCAGGCTGTATGCTTTCTCTATGGCGTCCGCCAGTCGACTGTCTCCGCGTGCCATGATGCCCTCGACCCAGCTCGATCCTGAATCATGATATGAATATTCCACTCCTTTGATCCGGCGGAGTTCGGTGAGAAGTTTCTGCTTCCGGTTCAATTCCTCACCCGAATTCATCGGTGCCCACTGAAACGGGGTGTGCGATTTAGGGACAAAACTCGATACGCTGACTTTAATTTTCAAATTCCCGATTTCCGTCCTGCCTTCCTTTTTCAATTTCCTGGCTAAACCGCGTATCCGTCCGACAAGGTCGATAATCCCCAGCACATCCTCATCCGTCTCGGTTGGAAGGCCGATCATGAAATAGAGCTTGATTAAATTCCATCCCGATTCAACCGTGCTGGTAACGGCCATCTCAATATCTTCATCGGTTACCTCCTTGTTGATTACAGCCCTTAAACGCGACGTGGCGGCTTCGGGAGCGATCGTAAGTCCGCCTTTCCTGCTTGATTTCAGAAGTTCCAGCAAATCGCTATCGATTGCGGCGACCCTGTTTGACGGGAGGGTAATTCTCAGGTGAAAATCCCTGGACTTATCCTGCATCCGCTTTATGAATTCCTTGAGACCGGGGTAATCGGTCGCGGACAACGCAAGGAAACTCTGTTCCTGCAGTCCGGTGTGCTCGAGCAATTTTTCAGCCTGGTCGACAATTCGATCGACCGATCTTTCCCGGTACGGACGATAGATCATCCCGGCGTTACAGAACCTGCACCCATGAGTGCATCCGCGGATCGGTTCGATTGTCACCCGATTCGATACGCCCTGCATATGAGGTGTCGGCGGATCGAGAACCCATGCTGAATTCTCAAGATCCGTGATCAACGCTTTTTGAATAACTTCAGGACCGCCGGCAGTGTTCTTTATACTTATTATAGATCCCCGGTCATCGCGGAGAATTTCAAAATGGCCCGGAACGTAAACTCCCTGTATTGGTTTCGATCCTCCCGCTCCCCCCCAGGCATCCAGAATTTCAGATTTTACTGCCTTTTCACGTTCGATATTTCCCCGGGCGGAATCAATTTCGTCACGTCTTTTTAAAATCTCATCCGCCATCTCAAGCACAGCTTCCTCGCCATCCCCAAGGAGAACCGCGTCGACAAATGGCGCGATCGGTTCGGGATTGAACGCAGCCGGCCCGCCCGCGATCACAAGCGGTAATCCCCGGTCCTCCGCTCGAAGGGGAAGGCCCGCGAGGTCAATTACCTGGAGAAGATTTGTATAGCTCAATTCATGGGTCAGCGATACCCCGATAACATCGAAACGGTGAGCCGGATGGTAACTTTCCAGTGAGTAAAGCGGCGTACCGGTCTCGCGCATTAATTTTTCCATATCCGGCCACAGCGAATACGCGCGTTCGGCGAGTATATCAATGTGTGAATTGAGAATTTCCTGGATAAGGCGGTGTCCGAGATTCCCGACCGCGATTTCATAGACATCGGGGAAAACAATTAAGATCCGGGCTTTCGCTTTGTCCCAGTCTTTTTTCCGAATCCCGATTTCCCCCGCGAAATACCGTCCGGGTTTGGCTACATGCGGGAGAATGTCATCGAGACGTTTTTTAATGGCGTCCGGGGAGTTTTCATTTTCATTGCTTGTCACGGTTACACATTATACAGAAACTGGAGCCGCTACGGGATGACAGCCCGTATCATCGCGTGTTAGAATGCTCGGTCAATAGTTAACCTTAATACCGATGCCAGAAACCAATGAATTAATCGTACTTTTTATTGCCATCGCCATGGGCGCGGTTGGCCAGATCGCCATGAAAGCCGGTATGAACCGTGTTAAGGAGAAATCCGGCGGTGATCTCGGCCCTATGATCAAGGCCCTTCCCAGGATTTTCACCGATATCTATGTCCTTGCCGGGGTAACTATTTATGTGTTGTCGACGGTGCTCTGGTTATGGGTTCTTTCGAAAGTGCCACTCTCGTTCGCTTACCCGTGCATCAGCATCAGTTATATCATCATCATTATTGCAGGAAAGTGGGTATTTAAAGAACGGATCGATAAATGGAAAATCGCGGCGATCGTGCTGATCCTGCTCGGAGTCGCGGCGTTAGGATTGAGTGAAATATAATGGCCTCCACTCCCGAAACAGCAGGGAAAACAGCATCAATAACGATGGTAATTTTCATCATCTCGATGGTGTTCCTGGCAGGTGTTGGGCAATTATTCATTAAATATGGGGTGAATCAGGTCACCGATCAAATCGGCCATTTCCCAACCGACCCGGTGGGATTCATTAAACTTGTTTTCTTCTGGCCGGTATTCTCGGGACTGTGCATCTATTTCTTCTTCGGTATGGCATGGTTGAAAATACTCGCCGATGTGCCGGTTAGCTTTGCATTCCCTTTTCTTGCGATCAGTTATATCGTGATAATTATTGGAAGCTACTTGTTCCTTGGCGAGAATATAAACATCCTGAAACTATTCGCTATTGCGCTCATAATTATGGGTGTAATCTGCCTCTCCCGTTCCGATACAACCCAGGCCGCAACGTAAATAAAATATGATGTCAGGTTCTCCCGACTACCCTGCCACGGGGCAAATCCCGCCTTCCATGGCTTATTTTAATCGAATCCAACCAGACTTAAAAAATGGGCTCTTGTTAGGATATGTTTAATTTAACTTTAATTATATAGCCTCTGTACAGGCGATTCTAATTTGATTGTATGTGTAAAGTACTGAATCTTTTGGAGCTAAAGTGTCCGGATCAAATAACTTATCCCTGCTTCTGGCATCAAACAATGATTCGCTTGCAAACGAATTAATTGATGCCGGTTTAAATATCTCCCGCAGTAGCGACGGTTTCGAAACTATCCGCATGGCCATTGAATCGAACCCGGACGCGGTTATCCTTGACTGTAAAAACAATGGGCTTCCACCTCCTTCAGTGGCAATCTGGTTAAAACTGAACCCATCGACTCATTCACTCCCTGTCATAGGTTTAAACGGAGGTGAAATGTTCTGGCAGGAGGCTGTGATCGATGCGGAAATTCCGTATGGCGATTCAATCGACAAACTTGTCTCGATCACAGAAGAACTGGTCAGAAACAAACGTGTGCTCAGTGATCAGGATAAAAACGAGATAATTCAGAATTTTGATCCATTGGATATAACCCTGGACCTTATTTCAACCTACCGGGAACGTCTCGGGCTGGCAAGTGCCATGATCGAGCTCGCAAGCCTTCAGCATGACCTTGGCGATTTCGAATACACGATTAAGTCAATTCTTGAGGTGACCGGACATGCAATTGGAAGCAAGCTGGTAGCCCTTACGCTTATTCGAGAGCGTTCGCATTATATCCTGGTGCGCGGTAACGATTCCTGCGATTCAGATCTGGTAAAGCTCGAGGATTATTCCTTATCGAGACTAAACGAGTATATGGACAAACCGGTTGAAATTGACGACCAACTGGTTTTTGGACGTCGCAAGGTTAATAAAAATGCCGGGAATCCTGAGATTGAATGTAATTTTTTCGGGCATCCGATTTATTCAAGCGGTAAAACCCTCGGCTACCTGTCAGGTATAATCGAAAACGATCATTCCACACAATATCTATATGATGGACTGCTTTCCGATCTGACCGCTCAAATCGCGCTTTTACTTGTTAACACCGAACTGATCGAAACACACGACAGCTATGTAGGTGAACTTTCGAAGGTGCTTCGAGCGGTCGTTGAGGTTTCAAGTATCAGCCCCCTGTCGGAAACCACATCGAAGGGCTTTCTCCTTCAGTTTCTCCTGATCGTTCTCGAACTCTGTAACACAAACAAGGGTTGCGTAATTCTTTACGATTCGGAAAGTGAGGAGATAGAAGATGTCGCCGCGCTTGGGGTGGAAGAGAATGAGATTCTCTCGTCCCGTATGGACCTTGGGAAGAGCCTCATAGAAACTCTACCGGAGTTGCCGAAATCGGAAGTTCATATCGACACGGCAAATCTGGGGCACGGAAGAATATCCAGGCTTGTTGTGCCGCTTGCCGCAGGTGAGAAAATTATGGGCGGACTGGTTGTTCTTGGATTCCCGCTCAATTTAAGTCCCAGGATCATCAAGTCGGTTACCACACTGGCGACGCTGGCAGGGTACTTCCTCGACAATCGTGCCCTCCATCAACACAGTATAAAAACATCGATTATGGAGGACCAGCTTAAGTTCGCCAGGGAAATCCAACTGGAAATGTTGCCCGACGGTAATCCCGAGTACCCCGGTTACGATATTTTTGGATGCAGTATTCCCGCTAAAGAAGTGGGGGGAGATTTCTTCGATTACCTGCGGCAGGACGGTCTACTGGGTATTTCGGTCGCGGATGTGTGTGGAAAAAGCATACCCGCAAGCCTTTTAATGACAATGACACGTGCTCTCGTGCTCTCGGCATCCGAGTCTCGCGATCATCCCAACGAGGTCATGCAGTCGGTTAATGCACTGCTCACCCGGATAATTACCAGGGGTAAATTCGTGACGAGTTCGTTACTTTATATCTCTAAGGATAATATCGATTACGCGTCCGCAGGACACCAGCCTCTTCTTGTTTACCGCGCCGCAAATGATGAATTTGAAGAGATCGATCCCGATGGAGTAGCACTTGGAATTGTTGAGCATATGGATTTTGAACACGTCAATTTTAAGATGAACGGCGGGGATATTGCCCTGATGTTCACTGACGGGCTTAACGAGGCAATGAACTCGAAGCGCGAGCAGTTCGGATACGAAAATATACGCACTATTATCCGATCAAACTCGGCAAAAGGGGCGCAGGAGATTGTGGATACATTATTTAATGCCATCAGGAACCATGCCGGTGGCGCAGATCAGTTCGACGATACCACTATTGTGATTATAAAGAAAATCAAAGAAGGGAATGAATGAAAATGGCTGCAACCAAAACATCAAGGAAAAAAATCAGGAAAAGTACAACTCGAAAAAGTACCGGAATTAAGAAATCGACAACGGTTAAGACTGTCGGAAAAAAATCCCGCACTAAAAAAACTACTTCAGGAACCAGGGCAAAATCATCCAACACTAAAATTACAGCGACCCGCCCTGATGTTGTTGGACTTCCGGAACAGGATAAACACCTCGTTGGGAATGTACTCAACACCGAAACAACTCCTGGGATTATTCCGGAGTTGCCGATAGAGCCTGAACCACGCACCGACATTTCGATCGACCGGATCGCGTCAGAGATCTCGAGCACTGACACTGACTTCGGAAAAGGGTCGGAGCTGAATACCGGGACAACCTCACAGGAAACCATGGTTACTGCGATTCTCCCTGATGGCGGTTTCGATATCAGCCGTAAGGTCCTTGCGCGAATCGCATCACTGGCCGCGAATGAGATCGATGGTCTCCTCCCTCCGCGCAACGATGCGTTTATTAAATTGATCGATTCTATGCATGGACGCACCGACGGCATAAAGGTCAATGTCGGGTCGACTGAAGCCGCGGTCGATATGCATATCCGTGTGCAATATGGAACCCATATCCCCGATGTGACCGAACGCCTTCGCGAAAACATCACCAGGCGTATTCATCAAATGACCGGTCTCAAAGTCACGGAAATCAACATAAGGGTCCAGGATGTGACAACGGCGGATGATCCTCAGCCTGAAAAAACTGCCGGTGATCGGCATGCAACTGCTTTGTAGCGCCAGGCCTGGATAAAACCAATCGAGGGCGAACAAGCAGGTTGTTATGGGTAAATTTACAAAAATATGCAGCATCGGATCAAACTGGATCTCAATCCTGAGATCCAGTAAGAACAGCATGCTTTTCGTAATGGTGATCGCCTGTTTTTCCCTGCTGTTGTATTCAGGTATCGTTTACTTCTCAACAACCAACCGGGTCATGGAACGACAGGTTATTAACCTTGCCATTTCAAGCCTGGTTGCGACTCTCAGCAACGCCTATCCCTCAGCGATTAACAGTTTCGCCGCCGGTTCCAGCAATATTGAGGTTATTGAATCCCTGCAGAATCCTGCAGCCGATCACACCAACGCTGACCATTTCATCCCTTTCATCCTGATCGGTAATATGGAAATCATCGGTGGAAGTAATCTTCCCAATCATATAGAGGCCGACCTGGTGAAGGTTTTAAGTGCGGACCCTTTTTCCCGGAACCGATTCCCGTTGGGTGATGAATATGCCGATTCATACATTGTGAAATCAGGCAGAGGTCTGTTTGTTGCAGTAGTCTCACCGGTTACCGAATCCGGCGTGCGGATCGGTTTGCTGCGCGATATCAAATACCTGCTTTCCTTCGCAGGAAAAATCGAACGTGCTCTTATCGGTTACATGGTCCTGGCTTATCTGGTGTTAATGGTACTCCTCGTCATTGTACTAAAGATTATCACAAAGCCCCTGGTAACCCTCACCGCTGCCGCAGAGCGTTATGCTAAAGGGGATTTTGATTTCACTGTAGCTGTCCAAACCGGTGTCACTGAAATGATAATACTGACCGACGCGTTCAATCGCATGGGAGAAGAGCTTAAACTCCAGCATCAATCGCTCGAGGCGTATTCCAACAAGCTTGTCGAAGCGAATCGCAAGGTGAGTTCGGTAGTTGAAAAACTCAGCATTCGGAATTCTGAACAACAGGTGATGATCGAAGCATCCCTTAAGGCCAATAAGCTTGCAACGTCCAATGACGTGGTCAGGATGATGATGGAGCTGCTGAGGGATAATCTCAATCTGGAACACCTTGTTTATTTCCTTGAAAATGAAAATGAAGAATTAATTCCAATGGCTTATCCATGGCTAACTGATCCAGACATGGATACGATAGATGAAAAAACATTTAATGCGGTAAAAGCCTGCCTGGATACCCTCGAACCACAAATTGTCCCGGCTGTCCGGGAGGGAGCGTTCCATCTTAATATGTTAAGCGACAAGCTCTATATTCCTGTCTCAAATATACTTGGCAGACTGGGGGTACTTGAACTCACTTCCGACATTGGAAAATCATTCGATCCTGAGACTCAACAGTTCTGCATGCATTTTATTACCCACATGGAAGTAATTATCAGGAACAAATCCCTGTACCATGAGACAATTCGAAGGAGCCACGAACTCGAACGAATCAACCAGATCTCTCAGGCAATTTCCGGAAAGCTTGATATGGAGCCGCTTATCAGGGATGTTGTCGAATACACCGAGAGCACTATCAAGGCCGATTGTGCATTCGTAGGGCTTATCGTGAGATCCAGGCTTGAAATTATGCATATACAGCCCGATGTACCGGGTATCGAATCCTGGGCCGTGGATATTGATAAGAATAATATAATTTCCACAATCGTGAATTCGGCTCAGGAGCTGCTTATCAGCGATATCCATGATAGCGTGGATTATTTCGATGAAATAAACAGCCCTTTCATCAAAGCTAATGGTTTTAATTCAATTATTGGCTGTCCGATTCTCAACAAGGGCCAGGTTACCGGTGTTATCTGTGGATTTTCACACAAAACCAACGCGTTCACATCAAGCGACGCCTATTTCCTTGGCCTTCTGGCAAGCCAGGTTGCCATCGCACTGGAGAATGCCAGGTTGTTTGATGAGATTCTGACTCGAGACAAACGAAGGGATCATCAGCTCAAGATGGCTCAGAAACTCCAGGCTGACCGAATGCCGGCCTTCTTCAAGCAGAATGTCGCCGCGGTAAGCTGTGAACTTCAGCCTGCCGATGAGCTTGCCGGTGATTTCTGTGATGTATTCTCTCTGGGTCGTCACTCGATTGCCATTGTTATCGGTGACGTTGCCAATAAGGGTGTTGCCGCAAGCCTGATGACATTCAGCATTCTCTCCATGTTCAGAAACGTTGCTAAAACCCTTAAACCCCCATGCGATATCCTCGACACGATTAACCGTTCACTGATCGGTCAGGTCAAAGAGGAAGGCTGGTTCGCCACAGCTTTTTACGGTAAGCTAAACACAAATACAGGCACTTTCACGTACTCTTCGGCAGGACACGAGCAGCCGATCTGGTATCATGCCGATACCGGTGAAGTTGAGAAACTTGATGTTGAGGGTTATCCGCTTGGACTCTTCAAGTGCTTCACCTATGAAACCGGCGAATTTGTATTGAAAAAGGGTGATCGGATCGTTTTTTATACCGATGGGGTCACTGACGCGGTCGATGAAAATAATAAGCGTTTCGGCCACCATAGACTGCTTGGTTTTGTCGCTGACAGTGGACATCTTTCAGCCGAGGAATTCACCTCAACCCTGGTAAGGAAGGTCGAAGAATTTACAGGGGGACGTAAGCAGAAAGACGATATAATCGTTTCGATGCTGGAAATGCAGGAGGACCCCTGGATACATAAGTCAGTTAAATTCTCGGAATCCGCCCAGCTTATACAGGACATCCTCGACGGGCTTGCCCCATATGAGCTTTCTCCTGAAGAAACTTATTCGATCCGCCTCGCGATTGATGAAGCCCTTGCAAATGCCTGGAAGCACGGACTCAATGAGGATGATCAGGCACCATTCAAAGTCAGTTACCTTATCGCAGATGAAGGATTCAGGATTCGGGTCACAGATCCCGGTTCCGGTTTCGATCACGAAAGCCTGCCTGATCCGACCGTTCCCGAAAACCTGTATAAGGCCAACGGACGGGGCGTGTTCCTCATCCGCCAGATGATGGATGAAGTCGAATATAACAGTAATGGCAACGAAATTTCCGTAATGAAACGATTTGTGCCATCTGATGACCGCGGAGAGGGAACCTACGATGACCTTGTCCTGCCTGCCAGGCTTGACATCGTTAAACAGCGGTCGTCCCTTGACAAGGCTAAAACCGCAGAAGCTTCCAATGAAGATGAGGTTTCGGAAGCTGATAAAGCTGATAATATTGTCAAGCCCCAATTCGATTAATAATTCCCAACTGGCCAACCTGGGTGGTAAATAAAAATTCTCAAACATCGATGTTCAGGGGATTTAATGTTGTTAGAGGTGTTTCATGCTGCTATAATCGCTCTGAACATTGGGAGGACCCGTTATTATGAACAGGTATCTTACCTACCAGGAAGGGGAGTTCCTCTTCGAAGATGTAGCCTTGAGCGAGATCGCGGAAGAAATGTACACTCCGTTCTACGTGTACTCCAAGGCGGCGATATTTGAAAAAGTTGAGGCCTTCAAGCAGGCTTTTAACGATGTAAAGCCCATGATGACTTTCAACATGACGGCTCTCGACACCACGTTGATCCTGAAAATGCTGCAGGAGCGTGGATGTTCCCTCGCTGTCTCGAACCTGTCGGAGCTGAAACGGGCTATCGCCATCGGCTTCCCGCCAACATCAATCATTTTTAACTCATGCGGTGTCGCGGATCACGAAATATCCGACCTCCTTAAAATCAAACCATTAATAATAAATGTCAGCAGTATTTTTGAGCTCGAACCTCTCAATACGTTTGGTGTAAAACTGGACACTGGCGTCAGGGTCGGGCTCAGGATCAATCCTGGAATAGATGTCGGAGGACTGGAAGGCGCGAACTCAGGCGCATCCGACAGCCGCGTCGGCATACAGAAAAATGAGTTAGATCTCGCGCTGGCTATGATCGAAAAATTTCCGCAGCTTAATTTTGTGGGGATCGCCTGCGACTTGGGCAGCCAGGTTGCCACACTCGCCCCCTGGATCAAAATGTCCCAGGACATGGCCGCTCTCTACAAGGAAATTAAAAATAAGGGGCATAATCTCGAATACCTCAACCTCGGTGGTGGATTCCCCGCAGCTTACAAGGATGTCGATTACCTTGAAATAAAGAAAATCGCGCGGAATATTATCCCCCATGTGGAGGATATCGAGTGTTGTATCGTTCTACAGCCTGGACGATATTTCACCGCTGAATCAGGGGTTCTGGTTACTTCCGTGCTTGGTGTAAAGGAAGCCGGTGCTAAAAAGTTCATCATCTGCGATGCTGGATTTTCCGAGTTTCCACGTTCCGCTCTGTACCGGATAAACCATGAAATCGTACCGGTCAAAGAACCCGCTGCTCCCATACCTGAACAAGCGTCCGCATTCGGAATTGGCGGAGATTCGACAGATCCTGTCGATGCAGCTACCGGCATGCACGATCCGGGTGAAATAATGGACCGTTCTGAATTGCCCGGTGAAGATGCGGTTGCCCCCCTGGCCGCGGAGCAGACCGAAGTCCCCTCAACTCCCGGTGACGCGGAAACGGTCCAACTGGTAGGGCCGGGTTCCGATGGACTTGATTATCTCGCCAGGGATGTCGAGATGTTTATTCCCGAAAGAGGCGACCTGCTTGCTGTCCTGAATGTCGGCGCCTACGGCAGGACGATGTCGAATAATTTAGAGTCAAGGCTCAAGCCCCCTGAAATTTTGATCGAACGGGATAAGTTTGAACTCATCAGGGAACGCGAAGTAACCGACGACCTGATTGGTCTTGACCTTGAAGAAAGCGGCATCGAGGTTTAGGTAAATCCAATTAAACAAGTACGTCGTATTGGTAAACGATTGCTTACAGACTTGTCTGGGGATTTATCCTGTCGAGGTAACCGCACTACTTTTCTGGCTTCAGAACTTTTTTAACGCTTGAATACGCCATAAACCCGGTAATTACGATCGTTATTAACATTACCAGGATGACTAGAAGAATATCAATTACTGGTATTCCACCAGATACAAGGAGACTATATAATCCTGCCCAATTAACAAGAACAACGTTAATAAACCAGAATATAATCCCAATGCATCCAAAAATTATGTAACTCAAGATTACATTCCTGAATCTAAGGCTCGTGAAGATCGCCAGCAATGCGTAACTTACCATCAGACCCACATGGACCAGGAGAGAAACGGATAACTGGAATGGACCAGGCCCGGGCAGGCAGAATATAAACGGATTGTGTGCATAAAAAGCAGATATGCTGTAAAACAGCCGGGCAACCAACGTTACTGTCGGATAAATGGCAAACGATATCATCTGCAAAACTACCAGGGATTTAAATCCGTCCATTGGGTTTTGACTGATAAGATTGAGCTTCCCGCTGTCCGCATCATGCCTCATAAGTAACCGTCCCGGCCAGTGAAGTATCCAGATCGCGTAGAGAAATCCTGCAAACAGCACAAAATATATAGGTGTCAATCCGGGTGCAAGCCGGCTCAGGGGATTAATGTAGATAGGATTGCCCTGCGTTCCATAAATATAGATCGCCGGAAGGATGATCAGGTAGATCAGCTCGAAAATGAGACCGGTATTTCTGACAGGTTCGTCTTCGATCATTTTTCTGGCCAGAATCGACAGGAACGGATCCTTGCTCCGGCTTATCAACCTGAGCAATTGAAGGCGTGGTGAAAATCTCGCTAACCCTGTAAGTTCAATTTCCGAAATACCGGAGGTTTGACTCACAGTGGAGTCGGATTGTGTAGTTACCATCGTCCTTTTTCCCTTCCAATCTCCACATATTCAAAGGCTTCAGTATACTACCAGACCTGAGTAACCTTCCCAGGAATGAAATATTACTACTATTTCAGGTGCTAAAGCAAAAAGCTTTGTATAATAAAGTGACTATGGGAACGGTTGAGGTTTCAAAATTCGCTTTTAAACCTGTACAAAAAAGTTCCGGCAGTGAATCTCCGTCGCGGGTGATTTTCAACTATGCATACCGTCGAATCTGGTCGGGTAATGGACTCTGGATTTTCGAGACCGTCCTGTGGTGCCTTGCTGGTGCTTATGTCGCGTTCTGGATTTTCGATCTCACAAGTTATCTGCTCGATTCAATTTTAGAATCTGTCTGCCGGGGCGGTTTACCGGCATTAACGCCGATCATTATCGGCATCGCTATTTATAAGGCTCAGGTGAATATCGGAACGGGAGATGAGTCGCTGAGAGGAGTGCCTTTGAGGGGATATCAGGTCGTGGGTCCGAGGTTCCTGGCGGTATTTTTAACTTGGTTACAGATAATGGCACCTATGGTGGTGGTTTTAATCGTTATCATTCTGGGTATGATTTCAGAAACTACCTACTTTTCCTATAATCCCATTCCGGTTTTTTCTATGAGTTACATTTTCATCACATGGATCGCCGGCGATAATATTTTTGCAAACATCTCGAATTCTGTCCATACAGGTGAAATAACTCCAGTAGTTATTCTCTTTTTACAGGCCCTTGGGTGGGGGCTAGTACCCATCTCCTGGGGATTGATCTGGGCTACGGTCTACCAGCGACATGGAGGACCGTTCCTGCTAGCCTTTCTCCTTTACCTCCTTATCCCGGCGGTATATTTCTCTGCCATTTACTGGAATGTTTTTGGGTCATATTACGAAGATCAATCCCTGTTCTGGACATTAGTTTATATATACGTGTTTGGATTTTTACTCCTTGCGGCACTTTTTTTCCGAATAGCCTGCACTTTATGGGACAGGAGGTCTGGATGAGAAGGTTACGGTTTCTGGTCCCGCTGTTTTTATTTATTGTTTGCATCTCTGTTGCTTTTGCTAATGTTGTGAGCAGGCGCCAGGCTGTAAGGAGGATGTTCAATGATGCAGGCAGGGATGGGAATCCGGTATTATTTTTCCAGAACAAGAACCAGTATCCAATCGAGAATTATTTGGCTTCGTTAGGCCACCGACCTATTAAGCTATTCACTAGAAGCATGGGACAATCTTTGTGGGTGCTATTTTTTTCATCAAATGGAGCCTTACATATGGTTAGTGAAATGCCAGTTATCGATACTTATGAGCACTGGACAATCAATTTTCCCGAAATCCACTCAATCAGGGATGATGAATGGGGGTCAGACTTTTTATGGAGATTCCCTGATGCAGGTGTACCCCTTACCGGTTCAACCCACCAGCAAATTATCTCGGCTGGTTTAGACCACTATCGAATCCTAGATCTTGAAAGCGGTAAATACACATCCAGTGATTTTGTAAGTCCAAGACCGAGGTCGACATCTCAGTATAGCTTAGGTGAATCCAAGCTCAGTCCAGATGGTAGGTACATCATCACCCGGGCATTGTACTCCACAGATTTATGGAATATATGGAAATATGACATTCAGGAAGGTGTGTGGACTAATATTATCGAAGAACAGAACGGTTACATTCTAAATGTGGGTCCTGAAGCCAAAATTATAGGCCTTGGAAATTTCAGAACCAGCCCGGAATATACAGTATTTTTCGATGGACTAACCGGGGAAGCCATTCACACAGTCCAGAACAGTACCACTTCATTTATTGGTGAAAGGTGGATTGTATGCCAGCCATACCCGAGAAAGAGTGATTTAATATTTATTGACATGGAAGATAACTGGAAGGAATACCGGATTACACTCCCAACCGATAACGTTTTAAGAATGGCTGTATACATACCCCCGCCGGGCGGGATTGAGGAAATGCTTCGTATGCGTCAAGAAGCGCAGGAATGAACACTAACGAAATTCAGTTCCCATACTTTAAGAAATAAAATCGCAGCCTTTATCGCGGTTGTGGTTCGATGCAATACAGTTCACCAGGATTTCAATCGTTTCATCATCGCTGAATGGTTCAGGGATGATGCCCTCCGGTCTGAGCGCGGTGGTTATTCTGGCGGCAAGTCCGCGGCTGAGAATGCACCAGGCGCATTTGGTCGGGTCAGTATCCGGTTTAACCGTTCCGTCCTTGATCCCTCTTTCAATAAGGGTTTGGAGGAAATCGTTCAGCTTGACAAACCCATCCTGGACTAGTTCGCGGAGACTTTCATACCGCTCCGACGCGGCCATCCCATGCACAAGGAAGGCGTAGACATGGAGGTTCTCTTCCGGTCCGTAAACCATGGCTTTGACTGCACTCCGAAGCGCGGAAATACCATCCGGTTTAGCCTGTGCCGCTTTACGCAGAGAACCATCGATCAGTTCACCAAGACCCTTAACCACCTCGCGGAACAGGTCTTCCTTCCCTGAGAAATGTTTGTAGAGTAAGGCTTCGTTTACCTTGCACGCTTCGGCAATTTCACGCACGCTGACCCCGTCATAACCATAAAGACTGAAATAACGACCAGCTTTCTGGAGAATATCCTGCCGCCTTTCCACTCGAGTTAGTTTCACGTTTGACATGGTCCCTCAATCCTGACTGACCAAAAATTGGGCCTCTTAAGATCAATATCCTATACCTATTGCAGCGTAAAGTCAAAGACAACGGATGTTTATATCCGGATAACCAGTACCCGTTCTTCTGTCATTTCATGCATCGTGCAACTGATTCCTTCCCGACCCTGCCCGGATTCCTTCGTCCCGCCGTATGGATAATTATCCACCCTGAATGTCGGGATTTCATTTGCTATCACCCCGCCAACCTCAAGCTCTTGGTACGCCTGCATGATCCGGTTGATATCTTTCGTGAAAATCCCCGCCTGGAGCCCGAAAATTGAATCATTCACCAGTTCGAGTGCTTCACCATCCCAGTTTTGATATGGCATCACAATAATTACAGGACCGAACAATTCGCCGGCATAAACCTTCGCATCGCGTGGGACATCGCTTAAAATCGTCGGACTTATTACTTGTCCATCTCTATTGCCCCTGAGTAACGCTTTTGCTCCCCCCTCAATTGCCTCTTCTATCCATGCCTCCACACGGTCGGCTTCCGAAGCGGTTATCATCGGACCGACAATCGTTTCTTCATCTGCCGGGTCGCCGGATTTGACTTGTTTCGACAGATCTATGAGCATTTTGACGAATGTATCGTAAATCGGCTCGTGGATGAATACTCTCTGGACACTGATACATATCTGCCCGGCATGAGCGAAACCCCCGAAAACGATTTTCTTAGCGGCATATTCAATATCCGCGTCCTCGTGGACAATCACACCCGCATTTCCACCGAGTTCCAGCGCGACACGTTTTTTCCCCGCGATTTTTTTCAGCTTCCATCCGACCTCCGCACTCCCGGTAAATGAAAGTATTTTCGCGCGGTCATCGGTAACCAGTTTCTCAAACGATGGGCCGGGGCAGGGGATAACATTTACTGAACCGGGTGGTAATCCCGCCTCGTGACAAACTTCCGCTAGTTTCAACGCCGTAAAGGGCGTTTCGCTCGATGGTTTGATAATCGTAGGGCATCCGACAGCGATCGCAGGCGCTAATTTATGCATGATCAGGTTCAATGGAAAATTGAACGGGCTGATCGCAAGCGCAGGGCCGAGCGGGACTCGTCCGACAAGCCCGGTATAATTTTCCATTCCGGGATGGATATCGAGAGCAAGCCAGTCGCCACCGAAACGTAAAGCCTCCTCCGCCGCGTACCTTGAAACCAACCGGCTTCGATTTACCTCCGCTTCGGCAAGCTTGATCGGTTTCCCGCCTTCACTACAGATCAGGCGGGCGAACTCATCCTCCCTTGCCGCGATTCCCTGAGATAAATTATGAAGGAGTTGCGACCGCTCGTGGCGTGCCATCGACTTAAAAGGCTTGAAAGAATCCACCGAACCCGCCATTGCGCTTTCGAGCAGTTTGTCATCCGAAACCGGGCACTCCGCGATGGTCTCACCGTTGAATGGGTTTAATACCGGACGGTAATCTTTCGTCGCGATGAATTCCCCGTTGACGTAACACTTGCCCTTTTCGATTTTTACCATGATGATTTACCCCTGTTTTTCTTACTTTATTGGATATCCAGCCTTAACCTGATTTCATCCCTGACCGGGATTCCCGCGAATCCTTCCGGAGGTCCGCCATGCTGTCGCACAACCTCTTCAGTAATCACTTCTTCAATTACAAATCCGGCACGCTGGTAGAAATACAGCGCGGGAAGATTATCGTTCGTTGTCCCGAGTTTGATTGACGGGAGCTGAAGCTTCCTGCACTCTGTGATAACCGCATCTAGAAGTTTCCGTCCAACGCCGCGGTAGTGCCAGCCGGGCCAGACATTGAACACTACTATATGAAGGAAATCCTCATCCTCTTCGTATATTGAAACCTGCCCGGCGATACCGTGATAATTTTCATCCAGCGCACCCGGCTCATCGGGGAGCGGCACAGCGAGAATGTTCCGGCATTCAAACACGTTGTACATGCGGCCGAAAATATCCTGCTCGACTGAATTCCAGAAAAAATTATTGATGGCTTCAATCGCCTTCCTTTCGTCCTCATTCTCAGTTTCCACGAACCTTATCGTTCCCCGGAATCCTGCCTGCCTCGAAATTTCGTCGTGTCCCGCCGTTACGATAGACGCGTCGCCAAGCGTGAGCGGTTTTAAGGATAAGCCCGACCGGTAGAGGTGTCGATCGGTGATTCGTTCATCACTCATGATTCGATCCAGTGTCGTTTAAAATTGAAAATGCAACCTCGATGGCTTCCCTGACAGCTTTGACATCATGCACCCTGAAAATCCTGGCGCCTGAATTTAACCCCATCACACATGCCCCGATCGTCCCATACAACCTGTCCGTTACATCATTTCCAAGGATTTCCCCGATAAAACGTTTCCGCGACGGACCTATCATTAATGGCCGTCCGTATTTCAACCACTCACCGCAACGCCTGAGAATTTCGAGATTATGCCCGAGCAGTTTTCCGAACCCGATACCGGGATCAAGGATAATATTTTCTTTAGGAATGCCCCTGCCGATCGCAAAATCCAGCCGCTCTTCGAAAAACTCACCGATTTCTCCGATGACATCGTCATAGTGCGGCTCCGCCTGCATAAGTTTCGGCCTTCCCTGCATATGCATCAGAACCACACCGAGATTTTCCCCGGCTATTAAATACGCCAGTTCGGGTTCATCATTGAGCGCGGATACATCATTTACTATCACAGCACCCGCACTTACAGCTTTACCCGCGACCTCGACCTTCCTTGTATCGATGGAGATCGGTGTCGTGACGCCCTTTCCCTTGATCCCTTCGATAACCGGAATCACACGGTCGATCTCTTCCTGGAGGAGCACCGGGTCACTTTCCGGACGTGTCGATTCCCCGCCGATATCGATAATGTCCGCGCCCTGTTTTACCAGGTCGACCGCGTGATCAATCGCATTTTCCGGATCGATAAATTCTCCGCCATCAAAAAAACTGTCGGGAGTTACATTTACTATTCCCATTATTACCGGACGGGTGGTGTCGAGCGCATGTCCGCAAAATGTCCATCTACCGGGAATAGTCATAATACGGGAAGTATATAAAAAAATTCCCGGAGAGCAAGGTCAACTCAATATTTCAAGACCCAGCAACCGGGAAATATTCTTCACTATCGAGTCCTCAACCTCACTAAATTCGACCGCATTCTCCGCAAGATCGACGAGCCTTGTTACCGGGTTGTCCCCAATCCCGCATGGGACGATCAAATTAAAAAAATCGAGATCGACGTCCACATTGAACGCGAGGCCGTGCTTTGTGATTCCCCCCGATTTCACCGCCGCGCCGACCGCCCCTATTTTTCCCCGATCCGTCCAGCATCCCCGGTATCTTTCGCGCGTATAAGCCTGTACTCCATATTCCGCGCAGGTTACTATCATTGTGTTTTCAAGCAGCCTGATATACTCGCCCGCTCTGAGTCCTAGCTCTTTCAATGCAAGGATCGGATAGGCAACCACCTGTCCGAGCCCGTGGAATGTTACATCCCCGCCACGGTCGATATCCCTGAGATCGATCCCGCGTTCGTTGTATTCCCCGGGTGTTAAAAGCAGGCTCTCGCTGTTTGTCGACCTCCCGCACGTGATCACCGGATCGTGTTCCAGCGAGAAAATTACCGGAAGTCCCGCGCCGGATTCCCTGTATGTTTCAATCGCTCTTTCCTGGAGAACAAGCGCGTCATCGAATGAAATTCGCCCGCACCTCTCATGCCTGATAAAAGAAACAGGCTTTAATGCCTGTTTTACGCGATCTCGATTAAGTTCATGCATGATTACTAATCCTTATGGGATGACAGCGGCGCACCCTCGACCTCATACACTCCCTTGTCCTTCCTGACCAGCTTCGAGAATCCCTTTTCCTTGAGGCTTGATGACGACAGGTGGTCGATCGTGAAATTGGCCGTGGTAATTATCCGCTTCACTTTCCTGCCGCACTTCGGGCATTTCGAAAAGTGTTCGCTCCCGAATTCCTGGTGCACTTCGATTTCCTTCTTGCATCCCTTACCGGGCTTATTCATATGTTCGTAGACATAAACAGGCATCAGATGTAATTCTACAACCCAATTCCTGGAAGTACAACATTCATGGCCTGTTGAATACCCGCTCTGATGGTATACTGAATTGTCTCTACTGAACCCGATGGAGGACATCTGCTATGATCCAATACTGGATTCGAATATCAATCCTGGCCGCAATTGTCTCGACCGCAATTCTGTTAGCGGGACCCATTCACGCTGAAACTGAACTGATGATCCTGGTAGATGCGTCGGCAGAAATGGCTGCCATGGGTGAGCCGGGAACCAGCCATACGAAATTCGATGAAATTAAAAATGCAATTACTTCGATGCTCCAGGCACTTCCCGCCGACACTGCGGTTGGTTTGCGCGCTATGGGCAGCAGCCCTGCCGCGGACTGCTACAGCTCTTACCTCTATTATCCCATCGGGACCGGTCTCAGGGGATTAATTCAGGACTACCTTGACTCGATTCACCCGTCCGGAAGCAGGGCGTTGCTCCAGGGAATTGAGGACGGGATCGGGGATTTCTCATTTGGTGAAATCGGCCAGGACAAAATGCTCCTGGTTATTACAGGCGGCGGCGATGCATGCGGTCGGGCGTTTGATACATTACAGGGGAACCTGGCTAATGAACCGTATCCGCCGCATGTTGTTATTTACGCGTGCAATCTCAATAGTGATGAGAGTGAAGAACTCGGTGAACTGGCGGCAATTACCGGTGGACGTTTGATTTCGGTTCCCTCAACAGCCGACCTGAAGGATGTACTGGTTGCATTCACACAGGGCTTGTCGAACAACCTCCGAATTCACCTGCAGGATTCATCGGGTAATGCCGTGGATGGGGATATCGTGATTATTGACTACGCGATAAACAGCGTCATTTCCGAACAGCTTGATATCTCCGAGTACTCCATGACCGTACCGCCGGGAAATTACCAGGTTATAGGGAGATTTCTTGGACAGGAAGTGCGGACCGAACCCTTCACGATTACATCCGGCGGCAGCCACACCGCCTCAATTGAATTTACGTTGTATCGTGAAGCATTTATTGTCTCCCTTCGGGATATCTACGGGCAGCCTTTTCGTGCAAGGGTACTTTTCATGAACAACCAGGGGGATCCGGTTTTTACAACCGAACTGGATTCCGTGCACCGTGTGAGCCTTCCCCCGGACAACTACACGCTTGAGATCCGATTTGGAGATTACATTGAGACAATTTACGGGGTCAGGATCGGGCCGGGACTCAATAATTTTCTCGATTACGACCTTCCCGTTGAGCTCGCCACCCTTGAGATCGAGGTTACTAATTTTATGGGTGACCCGCTGAATTCAAAAATTCAGATCTTTGACAGGGATGGAACACTCGTCGATGACGCGCCTTTCACGTCTTACCTTCACTCGAGGGTGCCGCCTGGTGAGTACCGGGTCGTTGCCGAATTCGATGGTGACCGGACCCAGGAGACGGTTTTTATTGCTCCCGGCGAAACCAGGACTGTCGGGCTGGAAATCAATGTGGACCTCGGCGACATTTTCGTGATGCTTCGGACTGAATCGGGCCGGGACATCTGGGGATGGGTGCAGGTCTATGACTCCAATGGGAACCTGCTCGAAAGGTTCGACCGCGAGCGTTTCGAAAGCCCCGACTGGTTCATCACAAGTGTGCCTGTTGGAATTTACCGGATCGAAGCCGAGGCTGAAGGCACGATAAGGACATACAGCGGAGTGGAAGTCAGGTCGGGTGAGGAAACGGAAATCACGATAACATTCCCGGATGAGCTTTATTAACGATTCTTGACTGATTTCTACCTTTCCGCTTTTATTGTGTTTAAACGTGAGCGGTACAGAGGCACGACCGTAAGGGAGTTGCACTGCTGGTTGAGCTTCTATGGAGCTCTTGTACAAACGCGGGCTATTGATATTGTTCCCCGACCGATTATATTTCAGAAGGGCTGGATTTAATCAATTATTAGTGTTATATTGATAGATTCCTGTCGGAATCTGGATTGGATGTTATTTTAACCCAATTCGGGTACCTCGGTTTGGATGAGTTTTAATCGATAGGATTCAGGATGGACTTATGTCAGACGACTTCAGAGAATATATCGCTGAGAATGTTGTGCTCTGCGACGGCGCTATGGGCACGCAGCTCTACGATCGCGGCGTATATATCAATCGCTGTTTCGATGAGATCAACCTTACAGATCCCGAAATCGTACAGCGCGTCCACATCGATTACCTCAATGCCGGGGCGCAAATTCTTGAGACGAACACTTTCGGTTCAAACCCGTTCAAGCTCACAAAATATCACCTTGAGAACAAGGTTAGGGAAATAAACATCCGGGGCGCTGAACTCGCGAAAGAGGTAGCCGGCGACGCTGCATGGGTAGCCGGTTCGATAGGTCCGCTGGGAATAAAAATCGAGCCGTGGGGGCCAACTTCGAGAGAGGAAGCACGTGACGCATTCACAGGGCAGATCGAGGCGCTCCTCGAAGGCGGCGTCGATATCTTCATGCTCGAAACTTTCGGCGACCTGAGTGAAATCGGTGAAGCTATAAAAGCCATAAAAAATTTGACCGGCAAACCGATTGTCGCGCAGATGACGATCACTGAGGACGGGATGTCACTGTATGGTACCGGCCCGGAAGTATACACTCCCCGGCTTACCGGCTGGGGCGCGGATGTTATCGGCCTTAACTGTTCGGTCGGACCGCATGCGATGCTCGAAACCCTCGAGATTATGGCAAACCTGACCGACCTCCCGCTCGTCGTGCAGCCGAACGCGGGAATTTCCAAGAACCACGACGGCAGGGTCATTTATCTCACATCGCCCGATTATTTCGCGAAGTACGCTCACAGGTTCATGAGGGTCGGCGCGCACCTTATCGGGGGATGCTGCGGAACCACTCCCGAACACACACGCGCGATGGCGTCGGTTCTTCGCATGAAACAGTTTTCCGGCGCTGTACGGTCACAATCGCCAGTCTTAAAAAACGGTGCCGCTAAAGTTGCCACGCTTCCGATGAAAGCAAAATCAGACCTTGGCGGGAAAATCGCCAGTGGTGAATATATTTTCAGTCTTGAGATCACTCCCGCCAGGGGATGGAAAATGGATCGCACCCTGGAGAAAGCCCGGCAGGCAAAGAATGCCGGATTTGATTCAGTGAATATCCCCGACGGCCCGCGTGCGTCGGCCAGAGTGGGGGTTATAGCCACCGCCGCACGAATTTATAAGGATGTGGGCATCGAGCCGATTGTGCATTATGTTTGCAGGGACCGTAATATTCTCGGCATGCAATCGGATCTTCTTGGGCTTTACTCGCTCGGGTTACCGAACCTGCTTTTACTTACTGGTGATCCTCCGGTGATTGGTGATTACCCAAAATCAACCCCGGTTTTCGATGTGGATTCAATTGGCCTGACCAACCTTGCGAATGCTCTTAATAACGGGATGGATATTGGTACTCGCTCTATCGGACAGCCGACCGGGTTCCTGATTGGTGTCGGTGTAAATCCCACCGCTGTGAATGTCGATCTCGAAATTGAGAGATATTACTGGAAAATCGATGCCGGCGCGGAGTACTCGATTTCGCAGCCGGTTTTCGATCCGGAAGCGTTACTCGGTTTTATCGAAAAATCGAACGCGTATCTTCTGGAACGAAAATTAAATCCGGTGCCCATTGTCGCCGGAATCTGGCCGCTCCAGTCTCTCGGTAATGCTGAATTTCTGCATCACGAGATCCCCGGTGTTACGATTCCCGATTGGATTATGCAGGAAATGCAGAATGCGGGTTCGGCTGAAAAGGAAAAGGAGGTCGGTATGGAGGTCGCTAAAAAATTGATCTCCGAAATCCTCGGGCATGTCAGGGGATTCCAGTTCGCGACCCCATACGGGCGAGTGAAACCCGCCATTGAATTAATGGACTACACAAAAGACCTGCTCAAAAGCAAGATGGAGTAAAGTTTCCCTGTTACAAATTTAAATATTTAATTTTTATCGGTGATCAAAAAAACACCCCCCCTGCAGTCCCCCCCAAGGG
>CBDURU010000005.1:0-62187 GCA_965369865.1 uncultured bacterium
TATGGACGAGTTGGGGATTCAACATATCGAGAAGAAAATAATCTCCAGGTCCCAGGCTGAGAAATATGGCAGCGAAATGAGGGAGAAGGGAAAAACGCTCGTCTTCACAAACGGGTGCTTCGATCTCATCCATCCAGGGCATATCGATCTTTTAATTCGCGCGCGGTCGATTGGTGATGCGTTGATGGTCGGCCTTAACACGGATTCAAGCGTAAAAAGATTAAAGGGTGAAAAACGTCCGATACTTGATGAGCATTCCAGGGCTTTGATGCTGGCGGCCCTTGAGGTCGTGGACTGTGTTGTTTTATTCGACGAGGATACTCCGGCAGAACTGATCGGCGCCGTGAAGCCAGACGTTCTCGTGAAGGGCGGGGATTATACTCCCGATGGAGTTGTAGGAAAGGATATTGTTGAAAGTACCGGTGGGAGAGTAGAAATTGTGCCGATTACCATGGAGTTTTCATCGAGTGAAATTATAGAGAAGTTTCTGATAGATCAGGATTGATGTTGATTACTTAGAGGTAGTGCTTTTCTAAGACCAATTCTGTTAATTAAAAATTGATTGGACATATTTAGTCGGTGACGCCTCTACGCCGAACGGAGCGGAGCGTAGTGAAGCTTAGAGGTGTCTGATCTTATGGTGGTTCCTGAATTAAACTAACTGTAATGGGTAAGTCACCATAAGATGAGACACCTCCAAAATCCAGGATGGATTGTGGAGGCGACACCGAATTTGTTTCATTTCCTTTGACCGATCTTGATTCGAGTGTTGTTTAACAGGATTGCTCTAATCGTCAAACTCAGTGAGTCCTTCGTCCGGGGATTGGATTTCAGATTCAACCGATTCCTCATCGTCCGATTCATCGGTGGTACCTGTACCCGACTCACCCGATCGGATCCGTGCGACTTCGTCCAGCATTGCAAGAGCGATCCTCTCTTCGGGATTTAGGATAAGAGCCTTGTTTGCCTTATTTTCAATTTCCAGCAAAATTGCTTCCCTTGCTTCACCCTCGAGATGGGAACCCTGTATCAAAAGGATATGCGCGAGTTGACCATAGGCTCCTGCGACCATGCTCGGTGGTACATCATCGGTATTGTTACTGATTAAAATCAACTGGTCGTACATTTCCGCGGCGCTGCCAATCCGTCCCGACGCGAAAAGCGTGTCACCCAGTTCTTTCCATCCGAACCATCCGTACGGGTCAAGGCTTACACATTTAACAAGGAAAGATACCGCCTGTTCCCGTGATTCCTGGGTGTCCTCGAGAAGCGCCTGGATTCCAAAACGGTAAAAGGAGTCCTGGTAACGGGCGAGCACCTCAAGCTCCTGTGCTTCGAGGTTGACCCGGAAATATTCAGCCTCCTGGAGCGTCAGGATATCGTCCTTGAATCCCTCGAAACGGGGAAGTCCTCCCTTGTTATAATTTTCAAACGGGCGTGAATCGAAAAAATCGATTACGCTTAACGGCGCGGCTCCCTCCTCGACAGGATCGAGATTCGGCCGGGGGTGGATACCGGGAGTATCCGGATCGGGGGTGTCACCAGGCCGTCGGAATGAGTAAGTCAATCCCTGCAGGATTACATCGAGGCCCATTATGAATTCACTGTCGGCGTAAGACGAAGTAACAAAAGTGGTATTTAAAGGGCGTTCTCCGTGGCTGGGTTGAATCAACGGGATCAGACAGGCATTCAGGTAATGCAGGTAATATGTCGAGCTTGCGATAAATCTCTCCGTCACGATTGTCATGGCGACCGATTCATCGGAGAGAAGTGACAATTCAGGAATGTTGTGTATCCAGTTTGTCGCCCAGACATCCTTCCGGTAGCCGGGCCCGGGATCGTCGGGATCGCTCGATGGTTCGCAACTCTGCACGTACCAGAACAGGAAAGTCTCGTCGCCGGTCGTAATCAAAATTGCATTCGGATCGCAACTGTCGAGAACATTCAAGGCGTAGTTATACGAGATAACGGCCTGGGATTTGTCAGCGAATTCCGAATTTCTATACGCGTTAACACAAATAAGGCCGAACGCCGCGATCAATAGCAGCCCGGCGAATGCCTTGAATTTCTGGCTTGTTTCAATTTTGCCGGCACCCTGTGATTTAACGTATGCCGCCACCCATCGCACCGACGTATCAAAGCCAAGCCCGATAATTGCCGCGAACGAGCACATCAGGGGCAGCAGCAGCGGCGGGATGACGACATTGATATTCTCAAGCGGAGCGGAAAGAATATCCCCCGACGGGTAAAAATGAACTACTAGGAAATAAAGGATGTAACCGAGAGCGGGCAGGAGGAACGCCGCCCTTGGTATGGCAGGACCGTCGTCATCATCATCGGATGTTCTCCTTTTCCTTCCAAGCGAGAAGAGGAGCGCGATCCACCCGAGAATTCCAAAGGAAATAAGCGGGATGCCGAAATCTTCGTTAGTGGTCTCAAGGAATTTTTTAAAGACCATCGATGTGGTCGTGCGTTCCTGGAGAGCTTCCTCGGAATGGGTGTAAACCCGCGATTCCGAATAAAGCTTGCGTGTAAAGTATTTCCAGAAATAGACGTATGGGCTGTCGAGGACCGGGACTTTGTCGAGTGGCTGTTCAACCGCTTCCTCAAAGCTCTCCACAAATATGACATCGCCGAGCGGGGTTTTATATTTTACAAGCGGAAGGTATAAGTAGGGCGTCAGCCCGATAATCGCGAGTAGTACCGCGGCTACCCATGAATACCACCTGAGCTTCAATCCTCCGTTCAGGCCGATGAAAATAAGGATACCCGGGTAGAAAATCAGGACCGCGTACTGGTGGGTAATGGCAAGCCCCATGATAAAAGCAAGCAGCAACGCCCAGCCGACTTTTTTTTCCTGGACGTAAAGCACCGCAAGATAGAACATAAGGGTTATGAACAACACCTGAAGCGTGTAAACCTCGGCGATTTCCGCATGCTCCCAGAAAGTTTTGGAGAATGCCAGCGTGAGAGCTCCGATGAGGGCTGCCCACTCGACCCTTAGGATCCGCCTTAAAAACAGGAACATGAAAATTATCGCTCCCCACGCCATGAACGCCGACATCATATTCATTCGATACGCGGGGGATGATAAACCGCCCGGTATCGGAAGCTGCATGAACCCATGCCCCAGAATGGTGTACAGAGGGTATCCGGGTGGATGCGGGACGCCAAGGGTAAAGGCCGCGGTCAGGAAATCACCGGCATCGCCGACAAAAACTGTCGGGCACAGTGTCGCAAGGTAGACCAGCAGCGGAACAATGAGAATACCCAGACCGACCCATAGCCCGAACGGCGTACCGGGCACCCCTTTTTTTGTAACTTCTGGTTCAGGAGTGGATTCGATCCCGGGAGAGAAGGATACTTTTTCTGAATCTGATGTGATATCCAGTTCGTCCTGCATTACGGTAATGATAGCATATATGTGCTGTGGATAGCCCGACCGTGAGTACCGTGCACCAGACCAACAGAGGCCCGACCGTGAGGGAGAGCACAATTAACGAATTATTTTGTATCGTCGGACTGGCCTGTAGCCGCAGGACGTCGCGACATCAGGTTTTCCACCCGCTCGATGAATGACGGGTAGTAAGTTTCAAAGACAACTTTCAGGCTGGCCGCGATGGGAAGTGAAAGCAGCATACCGAATATTCCGGCAAGGTAGCCGCCTGCAAGTAGCGCGAACATGACAGTCAGCGGATGCAGGTTGAGGTCCTTCCCCATAATCCTTGGGACCATGATGTTTCCTTCGAACCACTGAAGCGCCATGTAGAACGCGAAGATAATAAATGCCCTTAACCAGTTTAATTCAACGCCCTGGAGAATCATGTGTTCGCTTGGAATGAAGTAGCTGACTAAAAGGGCGGGGATGAGAGCGATTATCGGACCGATGATCGGGATAACCTCGGTAATTCCCGCAAGCACACCAAGCAATAGCCAGTGCTTGATTCCGAACAGCCAGAGGAAAAATGAGGTTATGACGAACATAAGGAAACTCAACTTAAGCTGCCCTCGAAGGTAATGGTTCAGCATTTTGGCAAGACGGTTCAGGAGGTTTTGAATTTCACTCGCGGTACTTTTTGGAGCGAAATTCATCAGGCTTGAATGAATGCGCCGGGCGTCGAGGAGCAGGTAAAAAACGATAATGGGCACCGAGAACATTACGACTATCGAACCGACCGCTCCCGAAATTCCGGTCGCGATGCGCTTGCCGAGCTCGATCAGCCATCTCTGGACGTTTGGAATAATACTGCCGATGTAATCCTGGATATCCTCCGTGGTAACGCCATATTCGGAGAGCCAGTCCTGTAAAGCCGCAATTTTTGGAGTAAGGTCCGCAACCCAGGCGTTCGACCATTCGGGCAGTTGCACGATGATCGCATTGCCCTGGGATACGATTGTCGGTACGATCGCGGCGATGATCCCGAAAAGGATCGCGCCAACAACAACATATGTTAACAGGATCGCCCAGACCCTCGGTACACGTCGCCGGGTGAGCCACTCAACAATGGGGAAAAGGAGAAATGCTATGAGAAAACTGAAGAGGAAAATTCCGAAAACAGACCCAATCCTGATTATGAACAGGATTAATCCCAGAAGAACTCCGAGCGTAACAAGGTTCGTGATATTGAGAATGCTCTTGCTCTGGGTATCGGCCATCATTCGCATGATCGGCCGCTCATCCCGGGATTTCGGGTTTTTTGAACCTGGATCGCGATTTGAATCGTTGGATGTCATCGTCGATTTCAATACCCGTACTGGCGGACAATTCTAACATAAGAGCGGAAAATATACTTATTTTTTTACATTTGTGTGGAAATCAGCATGTAGCCCGGGAAACCAAATGATTATGATACCCGGCCTTTAATGAGTTCGGAAGGTTTCCCGGGGAATGGTGCAGTGTGATTGAATTATGTCTCCCGGGAACCCTTTTGTTAGAAATTGAAAAATTGCGAGATCACCATGTGGGTTCCCGGGCTACTTGCTGACCCAAAACTCAAATTTTCGAACCCATAACTCCAAATGACAGTCAAAATAGATGGACCTGGTGTCGAATGGCAATTTGCCCTGGAATAGACTCGAGAAATTATTTCTCTACACTGGATGTACCCGATTGGGTAATCAGAATCCCGACGATTAAAAAATTTTTCAATAATCCGGTCTTCAGGAGGAGAATCTCCCTTAGTCACCCGTTTGCGATCATCACAAACAAGGTAGCATTCTTTATAGGCGTGGGGATCGGGTATTTTTTACCGCTCGTGCCCTACCTTGATACCTCTTCAGAGATAGAAATTCTCATAAATATTAATAAATATGCCGCCATAATTATGGTCATCAGATTACTTGGCCCTGTACTTATGTACAGCGCAAGGGGTATCGGGGAGATTTTATCCACAGACAAAAAAGATCCGATACTGACCACTCCGATCCGGAATGCTGACCTTTTTTATGGAATCTGTTACGGCAATCTCGCAAGGGGATGTAAGGTAATAGGTGTTGTTTTTACCTTTTGTATCGGAACCATAGTCACATATGTTGCGATCGCAGTGACGTCGGGTTTGCTTCAGATATTCCATGCGGGCCCATGGCTCGAAACTTTTTACAACGGGATTGGGATCTTAGCGATAACCATCTGGTTTTTCCTGTTCGCGGTCTTAACTTTGTTGTTATTCACCTATTCAGCAGCGTATTTCGCAACATTTTTTGACTTCAGCTTATCGATTCTCCTTTCCATAGTTTATTCAACAACGATCCTTGTATTTGGGAGATTTTATGTTGTTGCCCCATGGCTTGGGGAAAATATCCAGATTGTAAATGAACTGGGTTTCGTTTTTACCAAATTGGCAGGTTACATGGTCATACTTGGTGTGGTCGTTGTTATGGTTTATGGGACAGGCAGAGCCGGCTTGGCTAGATTCTCCCGCGCACGATGTCCAGGAAGATATAAGCCCAAACTCTACGGAGAGCCTGTAGCCCGGGAAACCAAATGATGGTGATACCCAGCCTTTAATGAGTTCGAAAGGTTTCCCGGGGAATATGATGATATTGTTGGGATGGATTAAGGGAGTTTTTGTGATAGCTCGTTGATTTATTTCCCGGGAACCCTTCGGTTAGATATTGAAAATGTGCAGAACCAAAAAATGGGTTCCCAGGCTACTTGCTAAGTGATTTAATGATATTTAATACAAACACATGTTATTGCTTCCTGAAGTTCCAATTGTCGTCAAGAATTAATAAAAGCCTATCCCCCATGACAGAAATAGTACAGAAATCACTTTCAAGATCATCTTTAACACTGTAGATGATAACTGTGGAACCTCTGTAGTAACTTCCGCTAACTCGATATCTTGGATATACATCACCGTTATTTCTCGATGATATAATAGGCCCAAATTCTGGGATTACTTTAACCTCAGCTTTAACAATCCCATCAGAATAAATAATTTCGTATGTACCAGGTTGCATGTTAATGTTTTGTTCTTCAGGTTCCGCTATAGTGATACATGAAGTGCTTAATAATAAGCAAGTAACTCCGATAACTAATGAAAAAAGTGATGTATTCATGATTGTCCTCCATCAATACTAAAGTTATGTTGATCTATCTATTTTTAAATCTGTTATAAAAAGTAAACTAGAATTTCTTTGGGGCTCCGCACGCCTGTGTTGCCAAGTTAGTTCGCATGTTTACAATTCTGAACGAGCTACGCATCACCGCTTGTCGTTGGCACCAGCACTCACCAGTCCTCATACAAAATCAGATTTTGAGTTAGTATTATCCTCGTAATCTCTGATTGTTAGATCACTGAAAATTAATTTAGATAAAATTACAAAGCTCGGAGATTCCTTACTAATGATTTTTCCACAATATTTCCAAGTTGGTATTGTGCAGCGGATTAACGTGCCTTCACCGGTGGAACTACAATGTATTTCATGACACCCAATGTTTAACAATAGGCTTTTTTCCCTCACACTTGCTGAAGATAATGAAATAGATTTTTGTTGTAGGTTATTATGGATTTTATCAATATCGAAATTTTGGGGCGACTCAAATTCTATCCATTCTATACGACCAACATTTTTCGCTAGTATTGGCTGAATTAAATCAAATAGTTGTATCGTGCTTCCTTGTTGTATTGTTATCCAAACTAAAACGTTCTCATTATTGGTACTAGTTTTAACTTGGCCGAATGGAAAGCCTAGTGTTCTAGAGTCTTCATCGAGCATTGCACTGGGGAAATCATTTAGTAATCTAGCAATAGTAACGCCAATTACATCATTAGCCAAAGCACCATATTGTCTACCCTTACTATCCTGCTGATGAATCAATACTTTAGAAGTTAAAGGGATTTCCTCTGGAAATGGTTGTGACACTGTCAAACTTCCATTATTCTCAGATTCCATAATACCTGATCCATTCTGCAATTTTGTAACTGGCTTTCCTGTAACTTTGTTCTCAAGCCAGCCTTTTAATTCACTGAGCCCCGAGTGAAAATTTTCCTCACGCAGATCAATATACTTGCGATCGATTAAGAGAGATGGTGCGTCGCATGATTTTAATAAAACTGGTAGGAGCTTAATATTACCAAGCTTTTTTTCCTTTCCATGAGCCGATGTCCATTCAGATTTTACCCATCCCGATTTAATAGATGCTGGGGTTAGGATAACCGCTAAGTAGTCAGATTTTGAAATTCCTTCATTTATCTTTTCTGATATGCTGTCACCGTAATCAATTTCCCAATCATCATACCACACATCAATGTACTGACTCCTGAGAGTTTCAGCTATCTGCATAACTTCAGGTTTATCATTACTGCTATGGCAAAGAAATATCTTTACTCTCCCTGGATGAGCCATTTTATAGCTCCTTTGTTTTTAAAATTATATCAAATCCCAACCTACACCAACGGATATCTTCTCTCAAACACAGGAAACTTCCTCGATAGCATCGCCTTCAATCCCACCATCGCATCCGGGTGTTTAAACGTCTCCACCAGATGTTGATTCAATTCGTACGCCGCGGATTCCTCGAGGTCGACACCCTTTAAATAATCATCGAAGCCCTTGCTGATGAGCCAGTTCGCTACCCATACCGCGTTCGGGGAATTGGACGCGGCGCGGTTCGCGATACGTATCACCTGTTCCCTCCACGGCGATGTGTGGAACACCGTAGCCTCCCTCCTGCCGTACGAGTAGAGTGCGGGGATAACGTCCTGCTTTAAAAAGAGCTGCTTCATGTAGTGAATTTCGTCCCTGTCGTCCTGAGTTAATTCGAGCGGGATCTCCTCGATTCCCAGCGCGTCGATCTGTTCGCGTGTCAGAACCTTGCCATTGTTTTCGGTGATCGCTTTGCATAACCGGACCGCGACTTCATCCCTTTTGTTCGACGGCACCACAAGATCGGCAAGTCCGAAATGACGAAGCAGCCGTGGCGATGATGTAGTTGTGCCGCCCGCGAGGACGTAATAACGCGCCATAGCGAGCGCGAGTTCGGCGTCGCCGGTTTTCCGGTGGATGATCCTCGACAACATCAGTGTGCCGCGAAGTCCGGGGTAGATTCCAAGGCGGGTTTCGGGAAGCGCGAATGTCGTGCGGTTTGTCGCGATAACAATCGTATCCGGGTCCCACGCGAACGCCATCGCCGTTTCGACCCCGCCGCCGAACGCCTGACCGTCGATAATCGCGATTTTCGGCTTGCCCGATCCGGTCATCTTGTGGAACATGACATCCTGCCATCGCTCGGTGCCTTTTTTGATCGCCTCGAAATTCCCCGCTTCCATATTTTCGACAAATTTCGGGACGTTCGCGCCGGCAATGAAAGTCTTGATTGGCGCTGTATCGAAAACGATTGTTGAAACATTTTCATCCGCGTTTGCTTTTTCGAATGCCGCTTCGAGACGGTCGAACACATCGTCATCGAGAGCGTTTGCTGTCGTTGGAGAGTTCAACGTGATCCATGCGAGTTTCGTGTCCGGACATGCTTCATATTCGACCGGATTCGGATCCATGTCGAGATTCGTCCCGGCGTCGGCCAGTGCCTTGAGGTTTTTGGGGATCGGGAAATGATATCCCTGTTTTTCAGCAAGTGCCGCGCGTTCTTCGACCATTCGCCATGCTTCTTTGATTCCGACATCGTTGAAGAACGAAAATGGTCCCTGCCTCCAGAGGAACGCGTTTTTCGCAAGTATCTCGAAATCTTCGGGAGTGATAACACCGGCGTCGACAATCTCAAACGCGGTCGCGAATGCCACAGCAAGGAACCGCTCTTTTAATTTCGCGACAGTTTCCTTCTTACCCGTTCCCTTGCCGGGGCCGTCAGCGGGAAGCCATCGAACGCTCGATGGATCGTCGGCTTTCATTTGCTTTTCGACAAGCGCGCGAAAACTTCCGGTAGGTACAAAGAAATTTTTATAGACCCGGTATAGCGGATCGGAGGGATTTAAGTCATCGGCGAATGAATCCATCGCGTAAAGGCCGATCGCCAGGCCGGTTACGTCCATGAGTCCAAGGAAACCCATCGGGAGCTTAAACGCGGCGCCTCCAGCTTTTTCAATGTCACCCTTATCAAAGCCCTCATCGACCATCCGGCACGCTTCGAGAAGCAGCGCGACGAAAAGCACATCCGCTGCGCCGCCTTTTCTGCTGGATGTGATGGGTGTCGAAACTTTCCCGCCCATTTTCATGTAATACATCGCCTTACGGATTGTTTCTTCGGATGCGGTATCGGTTCCGGCAACCTCACCGCCACGGTTTTTATGGGGTAGGTAGAAATAGTGCATCCATGCGACCTTGTCTTTTCGGTTAACCGCTTCGGACAGGATGTTCGTGTTGAGTGAGGATGAATTGGTGGCGAGGATTACCTCGGGAGCGCAGAGATTATCGAGCTGCTGGAAGATTTTCGTTTTTATATCGAGACGTTCGGTAGCGGATTCGATCGCTATTTTTAGATTCTTTCCACCGCAGGCGGTCGGATAATCGGTAGTGGTGAGGATTCGTTCCTGGATCGCGACGATTTCGTCATCGGAGAAAATTCGTCCACGCGCGGAGTCGAGTTCTTTAGCGATAGTTTTTCTGGCACGGATGAGGATGTCGTCGGAGATATCAAGGAGGCCGACGGTGAATCCGTTCTGGGCATAGGCCTGAGCGATACTGGAGCCCATCGTGCCGGCTCCGATTACGAGAATTTCGACATCGTTCCAGGTGTATTTTTTATCAGTCATTTTTTAGTGTCCTTATTTATTAATGGAGGCAGGCGGGACGCCTGCGTTACGTTTTTTTTAATCCTCTACTTTGTCCAGGTAACTTTTCAGTATCAATGCTCCACCCTGTCCGCCGCCGATGCAGGCGGATGAAATTCCCATCCCGCCCTGATATATAAGCGCCATTGTCAGCCTGACCGCCGTCGCTCCAAGTGGATGGCCAAGCGCGATAGCGCCGCCCCACTTGTTGACTTTCTTCCGGTCAATTTCAAGCACTTTCTCAACCGCCATATATTGTGCGCCGAAAGCCTCGTTGATCTCGATGTTGTCGATGTCATCAAGCGTCATGCCGGCACGATCAAGCGCCATTCTGATAGCCGGTACAGGACCGATCCCCATGTATGCTGGATCGACACCGCATGCTGCCCACGAAATAAATTCAGCGATCGGTGTCAGGCCGAGCTCCTTAGCGTAATCTTCGGTTGTCAGGATCATCGCCGCGCCGGCATCGACAATACCGCTGCAATTTGCCGCGGTTGTTACACCGTTAGGTTTTACAGGGATCATCCTTGAAAGTACTTCCATTGTAGTCCCAGGACGCATGAGGTTGTCATGCTCGACAAGTTTTACACCGCGACGTGTTGGAAGTTCGACCTGGGTGATTTCGCGTCCGAGATTGCCGTTATCGCGAGCCTTTCCGGCTTTATGCTGACTTTCGTAAGCCAGTTGGTCGATGTCCTCACGCTTAATATCGTAATACCGCGCCAGGTTTTCCGCTGTGTCCATCATGTCGATATTAGTGTAGGTATCTTTTAAACCGTCCATGAAGAGGAAATGTGCGTGGGGACCACCCATGTAGGGAAATCCGTACGCGGCTCCGTAGATGACATACGGTGACTGCGACGTACTTTCATAGCCCCCCGCCAGGACCATTTTTGAATCGCCTGTAATTAATTCTTTTGCAGCAAGGGTAAGCGATTCTCCACCAGACCAGCAGATTCGATTGACGGTAAAGGCGCGACTCGACCACGGAATTCCCGCTTTCAGTCCGACATGACGTGCGCCATAATGTGAATCGAGCGACGTGTGCTGGGCGTTACCCATAATCACCTGGTCGATTAATTCGGTGCGGTTCTCAAGTCCCGCCTGTTTAATAGCGCCTTTAGCAGCGAAAACACCGAGATCGATTGGATTGACGTCCTTAAAATCTGTACCAACCGCCGTAAATGGGGTCCTTGTGGCCGAGATTACGACCACTTTCACCCCCAATTTTTTCATTAAATCGACGGCACCACCGCCAACTGGTGGTTTATCGTCGTAAATCGGTATCCGGTCCATGGAACCATCCTCGCTTGCCGCCCCAAAAATCCTTAAGAAATGATAAAGTGCCCGCGTAACGTATCATTTCGGGTAGACAGTGTCAAGCATGTCAAAATCCCTTTTCTGGTCTGTGATAGAGGTTTTGAAATGGGTTTAGTTCCAGAAAGCTCGCATGTATTCACATATTCGCATATATTTTCACAAACCTATAATTCAGGATTATAAATTTACCCGGCGGAAATTTGATTTATTAAAAATCAGGACGTGGAGGTTCTTTACACTACTGGTACAATATGTTAAGTTAGCTACAGTTCCGATATATAAACATTTATTTACCTGATGCATTGGATCGTGTAAGAAGTAACCAGAGCATCCGGTATGTTGTAAGGATGTTTATTATTTCTGAACTTGCAGCGTATTTCTGATTATTACCAAATGGAGCAAGTTACATGGATTTCAATCGTCGTGATTTTTTAAAGGTGCTGGGGGGAACGGCAGTGGGGGTTCTGACAACGAGTGGGGAGGTACTGGCTGTTGATGAAGGTGCCGACCATTCGGGACATTCAATATATGGCCTTTTAAATGATGGCACCAAGTGTATAGGATGTCACAGTTGTGAGGTCGCGTGCAGAGAGTATAACAATCTTCCCGATCCGGAAACCGGTCCGGACGGAGAGATCATTTACCCAACAGAATTAAACAATGATATTTATACCCGGATCGAGTCAAGGACAATTCAATCCCCGGAATCTCCAGACACTGATCTCCAGACATTTCGAAGACACATGTGCAATCATTGCGAGGACCCTTCATGCGCATCGGCATGTCCAGTCGGGGCACTAATAAAATCTCCGGAAGGTCCTGTATATTACAAACCGGAAAGGTGTATTGGCTGCAGGTATTGCGTTCTGGCATGCCCATTTTCCATACCCAAGTATGACTGGGAAACCTGGAAGCCTTTCGTTCATAAGTGCACAATGTGCTATGATAAAGTCAAAAATGGCGAACCGACATCCTGTGCTTCGGCATGTCCGGTTGGAGCCATCAAGTTTGGCCTGAGGGACGATCTTATTGGCGAGGCATACGCGCGTATGATGCAGGAACCTGAAAGGTATCAGAAGCACATTTACGGCGAAAATGAAATCGGCGGTTTGAGTGTTCTGACCCTTTCGACAAGTGCTATTCCCCTTGACGAATTCGGGTTCAGAACCGACCTGGGAACTGAAAGCTTCCCGATGCTTTCATGGTCCGCACTATCAAGAGTGCCCGGGATATCGATCTATGTGGCCGTATGGCTGACACTTGTTTATTTCATCACTCACCGGAGAATGCCTGAAGAAATCGGTCAGGATAAAACTTCCGATCAAACACTGGATTGACCAGCGAGGAACTAATGATGCTCAAGGCTTTACTAAAGGCTTTATTTAAACCTACACCGTGGAATTTTGTGGGTCTGTTTATCGTAATTGCCGGATTGGTAGTCGCATTATACAGATTTATCTACGGACTCGGTTCTGTCACCAATCTAAGCGACACGTATCCATGGGGAATCTGGATTGCATTTGATGTCATGACTGGCGTCGCGTTAGCCGCTGGAGGATTCCTGATAGCGGGAACCGTCCATATATTTAATCTGAAAGCTTTCAAGCCGATCCTTCGACCGGCGGTATTGACAGCATTCCTTGGATACTTCCTGGTAATCGTCGGAATACTTATGGACATTGGCTTACCCTGGCGTATTTACCATCCACTGATTTTCCCGCAGGTTCATTCGGCAATGCTTGAAGTAGCTTTATGCGTCATGGCGTACTTTATCGTTCTGTTTTTTGAATTTCTTCCTGCAATTTTTCAGCGTTTTAAGTTAAAGGTGGCATACGGTGTAATTCATGGCTTTACAGTGCCGTTGGTGGTTACGGGCGTGGTGCTATCCTGCCTTCATCAATCATCCCTTGGATCCCTTCTCCTTTTGACCAAGGAACAGCTTTCACCCCTTTGGTATTCACCCAGCCTGCCTTTCAACTTCTTCCTTCAGGCAATTGCAATTGGATTAGCAATGGTTATTTTTGAATGTAATATGAGTTCAAGGATGTTTGGACTGCCTTTAGAAAATAAGATTCTAACCAGCCTCGCCAAGGCATTGTCCATAATTCTTGGTCTGTATTTTGTCTGGAAGCTTATCGATATGACCTACAATGGAAGCTGGGCAGCTCTTAATCGTTCCAGTTTCGAAACGTCGTGGTTCGCAGTTGAGTGGGTGGTCGGCGTAATTATCCCGTTTCTTATCATGGCCGGGCCGCTTCGGGCCAACCCGACTGCCAGGTTCTGGGGAGCATGTTTGGTCGTGTTCGGAATTATATTGGCAAGAATTAACGCATCGCTTACTGGTATGTCAGTCAGCATGGGTAGTATTTATATGCCATCGTGGCAGGAAGTGTTGATATCCGCGGCAATTATCAGTGCCGGACTCCTTATCTTCCAGGCGATAGTACGTAACCTGCCAATCATGGAGCCTGACGTGAAGGAAACTGAAATTGAAATGGCCAGTTCGTAATACGAATAATTAAACTGGAATTAAGACCAATCCCACTTAACAGGTATTTTTTGCTAACTGTATTTCCGGAGTTCTCATGGTGGCCCCTCGTAAAATCGGCCTGAGCGCCAGCGAAGGCAGGTTTTAGGAGGGTCTGATACGAATCGATATTTAATTAATGGGATTGGTCTAAGTCCCTGATCTTATCCACTCGATAACCATTTGCAGAGCATCGTCGGCCAGCAGGGCAGGATGGTTTCCTGACTCCATTAAAACAACAAGTGAGCTGCTATCAGGATCACCGGGAATAATCGACCCCGATTCCATCGCGGTTTCAAACGTGGACAGGTCGAGCCCTCCAAGGGCATTCGACCCATGGCATGTTAAGCATCCAGCTTCAAAAATCGTCGCGATGTTGTCATCCCATGCCTGGGCCATATCCATGGTTTCCCGCGCATCCGCCTCGCTGGTTGAAACAATGTCAGGGGTAGAATCAAACAATGCACCATCCTCAATCCACGCTCGCACAGTAATGATATCCTGATCAGAAAGCAAAACAGGATGGCTTCCGGATTCCATTATTATGATAAGTGAACTGTTATCGGGATCACCGGCTGTTATCGAACCCGAATCCATAGTTGATTCGTATGTGCTTAAATCAACGCCACCCATGGCGTTCGTTCCATGGCATCCGGTGCACGAGGGTTCGAAAATGGCTTTAATATCGTTCTCCCATGTAACTAATAAAACTGTTTCCAATTCGGGCATAACCGGCTCAATGACATCGAATTCCATACTTGAAGCCAGTTCTGTCTCACGAAATTCCCGTGCAGCATTCTCCAGTGTCATCCCGGATGGTGCACCATTCAAAATCCACTCATGTACTGCCATAAACTCGGAGCTGGAAAATTGGCCCGGGTGTCCCCCGGCTCCAATTTTAATAAGGATCTGGCTCTCGTCGGGAGAGGAAAGTCTTATTACGCCTGAATCCATTGTTGAGTAATATGTTCTCAAATCCAGATCATGAAAAGCGCTTACCCCGTGGCATTCCATACATTTGGCTTTAAGGATTGCCTTTATGTCGCTGGACCAGGTCATCATGGAAAATTGTCTGATCTGTTCCGGTGTCAGGTTACGCTCTCTTGGCGCACCGTTTGAAATCCAGTCATGGACGATAGCTACTACCCTGTCGGTTATTCGGTCGGCATGGTTATCATCACGCAAAATAGCCAGGATTGAGCTTTCATCTGGCGCGCCGGGACTTATCAGGCCTGAATTCATAACGGAATCGTAATCCCGGAGGTTAATTCTCCCATCCACAGTATTTTCATGGCACCTTACACAGTTGGTCAGGAAGAGACTGGAAAGACACGTTTTCCAGGTGTAAGTGAAGGTTACGGAAGCAAGCTCAGGCTGGGAGGTTAAAGGCTGCACAGGCTCAGTTGGCCGGTTCTCATACGGAGTACTTGTTTCCACAGGAGTGTAAATTGTTACGTTTTCCGATGGTATTACTGTCAGAATAGAGGTCCCTTCAAAGTTCACGAAATAGAATACACACGCTAGAAATACACCGCAGATGAATAGATATTGTGGAAGGAAAGTATGCCACCATTTAGCAATGAGTGACTTGTCAACAGGATAGACTGGCAATCCGTTTTTTAAGTCAATCGATTCAAGAGGATGCCCGGATCCTGCTGCATCCGGAGAGGATGAGGAAGCGGTAATTATCGCGTTCAGGCGTTTCATCAGGAAGAAATAAAAATGCCAGACGAGCATTGCCAGGACGGCGAGTATAGCTTCGGCACCGTGGGCGACTTTTGCCATGGGTATGATAACTCCGGGCAACAGCCTGGTGGTTGCTATCGGGTTCAGCATGAAAAAACCCGTCAGAACCATTATGAGCGATCCCCATGTTAATCCCCAGAAAATTGATTTTTCAGAGAAGCTGTATCTGCTCTCCGATGATTTATCGGGAGAAATCCCAAAGTTGTATTTTAATGCCTGGGTAATGTTCTTAAAGTCACGGGCAACAGGTGTGATCGTAAACGGGTTTTTCCTTATGTATGCCTTGTAATGCGCGGTCCCGATATAAAACAGGATTTCAAGTATGAAAATGAAAGCGCAGATGTGGTGAACTATCCTCATCGTTTCAATACCCCCGAAGGACTGTATAATCCATTCGGAGAACGCGGCCTGTGAATACATTTGAGAGAGCCCCGTAATTGCGAGAAGCAGGAAATTTATAGCGAGAATCCAGTGCTCAATCCTATCCGTTAAAGAAAACCTGATGAACATTATCGATCGGTACATATCATCGCCCCCTTTTGAAATCGATCAACTGGCGAACATAATCTGAAATTGCCAGGACAAGCGATCCACCGATTAGTACCGGTATTAAAATCCAGTAAATCAACTTGACATAAAAAACCGGGCGTAATTGACCGGGGCCCGGGTTGTAATGTCCCAACCAGGAATCAGGGAAGTTAGTGGTTGCCTCCGGATGGCATTTCCTGCAGGTTTCGAGAAGGTTCGCTTTCATCACCTGGCTGCTCGAATCATCGGGTGAAAGCATGTCATGGACCCCATGGCAATCTATGCAAACCGGTTTGTTGGTTTCCTGGTCAGGGGCGATATCCTGGAACAATACAATTGTTTTACCGTGGAAGTCGGCGACGTAAGTATCAAAGACATTCGGGTTGATCCCGTAACGGGCCATCATCTCACGGTCGGCATGGCAGTTGGCACAAATCTGCGGGGAGAACAGGTGAAACGGGTAGTTCGATGGACCGATTATCTCGTGTGCTCCATGGCAATCGGTGCAGGTAGCGACATCCGGGTTGCCTTCGCCTATCAAGGCGGCTCCATGGACACTATTTTCATACAGCTCGTTGATTTCCGAATGGCACTTGCCGCATGTCCTTGAAATAAAACTCAAAGCCTCTCCAGCGATTTCAATGTAGTGATTCCCATGGCAGTCCGTGCAAACAGCCACGGCAGGATTACCTTCAGCCAATGCCATCATATGTACGTTTCTATCGATCTCGTGAATCTGGTCCTCATGGCAGGTCATACACATCGGGTAATGGCTGATTGAGTAATCCCTGTAAGTTAATTCACCCCGCTCTTCGTGCGGGTAACCGGTAGTACCGGTATGGCAGAGTGTACAGGTAAATCCCTGTTGGCCATGGGCCGACTGGTCGTACGCAGCCTTATCCACGTAAAGACTGATTAATTCGCCGGACGGGAATTCCATTTCCAGATTTGGATTTGAGTGGCAGACAAAGCACGAATCGTTGCCTTCCAGTCCTTCAGCGTTTACAGACTGGTTTAAAAAAGTGGATATTAGTAAGAAAGTTAAGAGAATAATAATAGATTGAAAACAGAAGTACTTAACGGTCATATACAATTTCATTTGATCAACTCCATCTCCTTTAAAATATGGAGATATGCTGTCATTTGTATTTTTTAACTGACTCAGAAATCAGTAGACTTTTTTTTAAGATGTGACCTGAGTTTTATATGAAAGTATTTTCCTCATTTGTTTATTTAACCTGCATTCTTAACCGGATAAGGTACTTTCAAAGTGATTGAAAGTCAACATTTATGAACGGTTTGGATATGAATTGTTGTTTGTAAAGATTGATATATTGCTGCAATTAATTATCTGGAAATTCAGCCGGAAGGTCATCGGTAAACGTTCACTGCCCTAGCTGTGAATTATCGATACTTGGTCCATGGAAGTCCCTTCGCATGCTGCCATTTTTACCAGTTAAGATAAATAAAGCTTCTATGTTAAGTAATATTTCAAAACAGGGAGTGTCAAGAAGGGATTTTAGGTCGGTATCCGGCTTATTTTAGATTATAATAGGCACACATTTTCAAATCACATTAAGGAAGTGCAACTATGGTCCGAACGTTTGCCAGGATCTTTACAATAAGCTTATTTTGCATCCTTTTCATCGCTCAAGGTGCAGGTGCCCAGACACCCGATCCCGATGAAATTGTGATTCCCGATAAATGGGTCGGGACATACACCACCGATGAGATCGCTGCGATCGAGCGTGCGTTGTGGGCGGGTAATCTGACCCTTGAGGATTTGGATTTCCGTAAGGATTTCACATACGGGTACGAGTGCTTCCCGATTGTCAGGGAATGGCTTGCGCATCCGATGGAGATCGCGCCGGATATGGATGGGATAATTTCGGGAATCGATCTTGTGACCCAAAGCGTGCCAAGCCCGATTTCCGAAATGTTAACATGCCTTTCATATTTTCCATTGGCTGAGGAAATCGACCTGACGGAAATTACGATTTCCGGCGACAATTTTTTTGATCTGTTGGGTCCTGTGGAACCGGGCATATCCGGGCTTTTTGAAGCTCTCACCAAACTTGCGGAAATGGGATCAGATGTTGATTACACCCATGGAGAGCTTGAGATACTTCGACAGTTCATGCCGGAGCAATTGAGCTGGCATGATGTATTTGAGTCACCTTACGAAGATGAAATTGTTGAATCAATGGGGGAACTTCTTGAGGAAAGGTCAGAAGAATTTCTTTATGAATTAATGTCAGAGATGCAAATAGAAGTGTTAGCGACATCCTACAGGGCTTCATGCCCCGATCCTCGAGGCTGGCTCGATGAATTACCTCCGGATTCATTTCCGCGTGTAAGACCGGAGATTTTTGAAACTGAATTTGGACGGATCGGGATCGGGTCCCGACGTGATGATGTCTGGGAGGGTGATTTCGTAATTCTTATCGATCCCGGTGGGAATGACCATTACATCAATTGCAGAATCGGTGCCGCATATGGAACCGAAGATAAACGTTACGGATATTTCGTCGATCTTGGCGGTGACGATTTCTATGACTGCGGGGATGTCGATATCACACTTGGCGCGGCAGTACTCGGAGTCGCGGCATTTTATGATTTAGGGCAGGGGAATGATCGTTATGTCGGAGGAAGCTGCACGATGGGTGCCGCGATGTGCGGGATCGCGACATTCTATGACGACGGCGGTTCCGATTCATATGAATCGAAAGTCTATTCACAGGGAGCGGCGGGATTCGGGATCGGTATTATGGTCGATGATTCAGTGCAGGACCCTCCTGAATTAACTACTGATGAAGGCACACCCGACCCGGTAGAGATCGGGCAGTTCGACAATGACCATTATTATGCGTGGACCAATTCCCAGGCATTTGCAAGGACTCTAGGATTCGCGATCTGCTCAAACAGGCGCGGCAATGAAATTTACGAAGCCGGCGGTGTTTACCTTCACGCTCCATTATTTGCTGATCGTTATCAATCATTCTCCCAGGGATTCGCGATCGGAGAACGCGGGATTGATTATGCCGGTGGTATCGCGCTGATTGTCGATTACGATGGAAACGACCGGTATCTTGGGGACATTTACAACCAGGGAGTCGGTTACTGGTATTCTGCCGGGCTTGTTTACGATGGCGGCGGGAACGATACGTACGAGATGACCCAGTACGGGCAGGGGTCTGGGATTCATCTCGCGATCGGCGGATTGATCGATGTCGGCGGAAACGACAGCTACACGATGCATAATGGGCTGGGAACCGGTGGAAGCCATGATTACGCGGCATCGGTACTCCACGACAGGGGTGGAAACGACCAGTATTTCGGAAACACATCCTGTAATGGCGGCTCCCTTACAAACAGCGCGGTGATATTTATCGACAGGGCGGGAAACGATACATATGCCGGACGTCGCAGCGGCGGGATTAATTTCGGACGTCCCGCGCGCGGATTCACAAGTATTGGAGTGCTTGTCGATCTCGACGGGCAGGACGATTACCTCGGAATTATGGACAACGGCATGCTCTGGAGCCACACGGGCACCGGTGTCGGATGGGACATCATTCCTCCGCCAATTCCGGAGGGCGAAGAGGAACCCGCACCGGTTGATGACAGGGGAGGGCTTGGTGAGGATGTTTCTCTTCCCGATGTGATAAGTCACGAAGGTGAAATAACGCAGGAAGTTTTCGATGAGCTGTGGGAGATTTCGGTACGCTGGGAAGTCGGTGATAACCGGTTTATCGTACCTCATGCACGAGACCGTATTATTGAGTTCGGGCCGGAAGTTCTTCCGTATCTCTCGGGTAAGTTCGACAACATGAACAGCGGTCTCGCGATCAGGGCGTTCGATTATATCCTTGGTTCATTTCTGGAAACCGACCGTGACGGTGTGGTCGATATCGTGAGGGAGAATCTCGAATGCGACGAGGAAATCAGCATCAGGACAGCGCTTGCTGAGATCAGCACGCACAAATTAACGGAGCTGGAGACCAGTGTAGCTGAAATTCTCCTCAATCCCGATCCCGCCATGCAGCGTCGGGCAATCGCCGTTATCGGTGCGATCGAATCACATGCCGCGGATGATCTACTCATAGAGAACCTGTTGGCGGTCGATGATGAAGCGCTGATCAAGGTGAGCATGGAGACCCTTTTCAATCTGAAAGTAAATTTCTGGGATATGTATCGTCCGCTCCTGGATCACCCGTATATCAGCGTTCGTGAAACATTGATCGGGAAGCTCGCGGCGAACACGGAATTTTTCGGTGGTGAATTGTACGAGGAACTTTATTGGGAGACGGGCATGTCGGTGATGTCGTATGTCATTCCCGATCTCAGCACGCGCGCGTTGCGGTCGGTCCTGAAGGTTTTTGCCACAAGCGATCTTGGCCCGAAGGATCCGCGTACAGTTTCGGCGATTTCGATTCTCCTGGAAGACGATGACTGGGGTGTCAGGGCAGACGCGGTGCGGATAGTAAAGCACTGGAAGGAGATGTCGATAGAGCCGGAGTTCGTTGAATCGGATGAGGGGGAGGAAGAAGCAGTTGTTGAGATTGATTATGAGGAAATAGCGGAGTTGATTCAGCCATTGCTCGTACAATTGGAGGATATGCGGGAGACAGAGACAGATCCGTACGTGTTGTTTGTTTTGAATGACGAAGTATAGAAATTGAAACAACATGCGCGGGAATCGTATGGCATGGTGGATGCCACGATGTTTATAACTTAAGAGTAATGACCGGTGGCCCCTCAAAACATCGGCCTGAGTTTACGAAGGCCGATGTTTGGAGGGTGCCCCTAAACCTTCTAATCTGTTCATGATTGCCGGAACCCTCCTAAAATCTGCCTTCGTAAACTCAGGCGGATTTTATGAGGGGCCACCGATGTTTATAGCTTAAAAGTAATGGCCTGTGGCCCCTAAACCTTTTAATCCGGTCATGATTGCTACAACCCTCCTAAAATCTGCCTTCGCTGGCGCTCAGGCGGATTTTATGAGGGTGCCTCTAAACCTTCTAATCTGTTTATGATTGCTGTAACCCTCCTAAAATCTGCCTTCGCTAGCGCTCAGGCGGATTTTATGAGGGGCCACGATGTTTATAGCTTAAAAGTAACAGTACAGTGTATAATTCCTTCCACATATGAAAATCACTATCGCACAGCTTAATCCGACTATCGGGGATACGCCGGGGAATCTTCAGAAACTGGCTGAGGGACTGAGGATAGCGAAGGAAGACGATTCCGACCTTCTCGTGCTGTCGGAGCTTTACCTGGTTGGATATCCGCCGAGAGATTTGCTTGAACGTAAATGGTTTATCGATCGGGCGAAGGATGCGATTGTCGATCTTCTTACGCTTTCCACTAAATTTCCCGATATCGGGATTCTTGTTGGATGTCCTACTGAAACCGGAAAACCAACCGGACGAGGGCTGTACAATTCGGCATTGCTTATACAGGACGGCGAAATTTTATTCACGCAGCACAAATCTTTGTTGCCGACTTACGACGTTTTCGATGAGGGGCGTTATTTCGAACCGGTTCCGGCGACGATTAAATATGAGGGCGATACCTTGATCCCCGGAATCAAGGTTTTCAATTACAAAGGTGAAACGCTAGGAATTTCAATCTGCGAGGACGCTTGGAACGATCCCGAACTCTGGGAAAAACGCCTTTACGATTTCGACCCGATCGAAGCCCTGGCAAATAAGGGAGCGACGGTTCTCGTTAATATTTCAGCATCCCCCTATGATGTCGGGAAAGACACTGTACGCTTCCGGATCGTTTCAAACCACGCGAGCAAGCATAAGCTCCCGTTTATTTTCGTAAACCAGGTTGGTGCGAACGATGAATTAATTTTCGATGGTGTTTCAATCTGTGTCGATCGTGATGGAAATCCGTTTGAAATTTTCCCGCCGTTTGTTGAGAAGATTCATACTGTAGACACTGAAACCAGAGGAGTTCGTGAGCCATACATTCCGGACGGGCAAATTGCATCTTCCCACGAGGCATTGGTGCTGGGAATTCGGGACTACTTTAAAAAATGCGGTTTTTCAAAAGCTCTGGTCGGGCTTTCGGGCGGGATAGATTCGGCGGTGACGATCGCGCTTGCCGTGAGTGCCCTGGGTCCGGAAAACTGCATGGGCATAACCATGCCTTCGCCGTATTCATCAAGTATCAGTGCGGAATTGTCGAAGGTACTGGCATCCAATCTTGGTATCCGCTTTGAGGAAATTCCGATTTCAGATGTCTACGAGTCATTCAAGGTATCGCTTAAGGGAGTGCTGGAAATCGACGATCCCGATAAAATCGATGTCGCGCTTGAAAATATCCAGGCACGGACACGGGGTACGATGCTAATGGCTGTATCCAATAAACATGGTTACATGGTTCTGGCGACGGGAAACAAGTCCGAACTTGCTGTCGGCTACTGCACTCTTTACGGCGACATGGTTGGCGGGATTTGTGTTCTGGCCGACGTTCCGAAAACTATGGTTTACGAACTCGCGGATTATATAAATCGTGAGAATGAAATTATACCGCTGGATATCATCAAGCGGGCACCATCTGCCGAACTCAGGCCGAATCAAAAGGACCAGGACATCCTGCCGCCGTATCCTGTACTCGATGAAATCCTGGAATTATATATTGATGACGGAAGATCAATTGAGGAAATTATCGGGAAAGGCATCGATGAAGAAACAGTGAGATGGGTGGTTCGGGCAGTGCGGCGAAACGAGTACAAACGTCGCCAGGCGGCACCGGGATTGAAAATAACTTCGAAAGCATTTGGGTTGGGAAGGCGTATGGCGATCGCCGCGCGGTACGAGTTGTGAGAAATTAAAGCTGTATCTCCAGGCCCAGGACAGACATGTCATCGACGGTGGGTATATCCCCCTGCCATTTTTTTAAAGCCTTTATCAAGCCGGAAATACTGTCAATAAGGGGACGATCGAATGTATCGGCAAGGTGTTTGCCCATCGCCTTCTTACCATACCGTGTGCCATGGGGACTGAAGGCCTCGGAAATTCCATCGGTATAGAAAAATATTCTGTCACCGGGTTCAAGGTGGAGGGTGTAATTCGTGAAATTATAATTCGGCATAATTCCGATAGGGATATCCCCTTCGTCAACAATATCGATGATTTTGCCATCGTGGATAATTATCGGGGCAGGATGTCCGGCACGTGTATAAGTAAAATTGCCGGTCCCCAGTTCGAGGACACCATACAGGAATGTTATAAAGTCTCCTTTGGTGGAAATAGATTGGAATTGCGAATTGAGCTGATTGGTTACTTCGCCCGGTGACGTTATGATTGGTGACCGTCCATTATTATCGGGGCTCAGCAGAATACTCGCATCCGGATTGTAATTCGACAGCATCCGTCCCATTGCGACTGATTGGAGCGCGGCCGGCACCCCATGACCGGATACGTCAAAAATGTAAATGCCCATATGGGTTTTACCCAGCGGAATCATGTTGAAAAGATCACCGCCGATTTTCTCGCAGGGTATATAGATGGACGAATATTTCAAACCCTGTTGTTCACCGGATTTGGGGGGCAGGAGACTTTGCTGCATCGCCGCCGCAGCTTCAAGGTCGGACTTGATCCGCTCACTTGCTTTCGAGAGCTGCCTCACCTTATTGGCAAGTTCGTTTTCAAGGTTAATTATACGTTCGCCGGCCATGACCCTGACCTTCAGCTCCGGATGGTTGAATGGCTTTGTGATAAAATCATCCGCCCCGGCTTCAATGCCTGCAACAATGTCATCAACCTGGGTTTTCGCTGTGAGAATTAGAAAATATGTATACCTGCGGTCCTTCTGACTCCGAACCATATTGCACAACTCAACCCCATCAATGACCGGCATCATCCAGTCGCTTAAAATAAGCTGGATGTCGTCATTATCAAGGTAAATTTTCCATGCTTCAGCACCATCTTCAGCCGAGAGAACATCGTATCCCCACTTCTTAAACATTGCGACAAGGATCAACAGGGACGCTCGGTCGTCCTCGACTATTAAAATTTTCTTCTGATTGTCTGCCATTCTATCGTGTCTGACTTTTTACACTTTCGATTAAAGCTGGATAAATTGTGCCGGGAATTCCTATACTTCCTATATATATTATATCAGTCCTCTTAATATCAATAATATCAAACAAGAGCATTGAGAAGTTACCGTCTCGATTAAGCCCTTGATTTTTTGAAAGGTTCATAGAATCTTACCCCTGGAATTGGTTTGAGACCTTTGAAGGTAAAATTAGAAATTTCAGTTATTTTGATTTTAACCTTGACAAATCTGGTTTTATCAGTAATAATAACTGTTATTAATTACAGTTATGAAAGACCATGTTGCACATAGAAACACGAAACAGCGGACGATCATCCTGGAGGAACTCAGGAAGCTGACTTCTCATCCGACCGCAACTGACCTTTACAATATCGTCAGAAAACGTCTCCCGAAAATCAGTCTCGGCACTGTTTACAGGAATCTTGAGCGGCTGACCGAAACCGGTATCATACAGAAGCTTGAATTAACCGGGAACGAGTCGAGGTTCGACGCGATGGTGGTACGGCATAATCACGTGCGATGTGTCGAGTGCGGACGTGTTGATGATTTATTGGATCTACCTGATGATCCTCTTATCGAGAGACCCGCAATAATAGACGGGTACAGGATCGAAGGGTATCACTTGGAATTTTATGGTGTTTGTCCTCATTGCTATAAAAAATCAAAGGGTAAGTAAAATTGTTTTTAAAATCCTTCTGTAATCATGTTATACAGTGATGATTATGCGAAGGAGCATTTAAAATCAAATAAAAAATTAGAGGAAGAAGCAATGACACTGGTAACAAAAGAAGCGCCGGATTTTGCAGCCCAGGCTGTAATGTCCGACGGAACTTTCGAGGAGATCAAACTTTCAGATTACACGGGGAAGTACGTGATACTGTTTTTCTACCCACTCGATTTCACTTTCGTATGCCCGTCGGAAATTATCGCGTTCGACAAGGAAATCGATAAGTTCAGGGAGAAAGGCACCGAGGTGATCGGCGTATCGGTCGATTCACATTACACGCACTTCGCATGGAGAGAAACTCCACGCGAAAAGGGTGGAATCGGGAAGATTAATTATCCACTTGTCGCGGACCTGAATAAAAAGATCACTTCGGATTATGGGATCCTGTTAAATGACTCGGTTGCCCTGAGGGGATTGTTCCTGATCGACAAGGCCGGGATTGTCCGGCACCAGGTTATTAACGATCTCTCACTGGGTAGAAGTGTCGATGAAGCGATGAGAATGCTGGATGCGCTTATTTTCACCGACACGCATGGTGAAGTTTGTCCGGCTAACTGGCATGAGGGTGAGAAAGCGATGACGCCGACCGCTGAGGGTGTGGCTGATTATCTCGCCGCCCATGTCTGATAGAATATTGAACCCGATATAAAAAAAAGATATGGAAATCGAAAGGAGAAGGAATTATGGCTACTGAAAGACTACAAATCTGGAAATGTGAAATCTGCGGGAATATTGTTGAATCGGTGCATTCAGGCGACGGTGAACTTGTCTGCTGCGGACAGCCGATGAAACTTATGAATGAGCAGACCGCCGACTGGAAGACCGAGAAGCATGTGCCTGTCATCGAGAAGGTCGATGGTGGCGTGAAGGTCACAGTCGGAAGCACACTTCACCCGATGGCTGAGGACCATTACATCGAGTGGATCGAGGTTATAGTCGATGGGAAAGAATACAGGGAATTCCTGAATCCGGGCGATGCTCCGGAAGCGTTCTTCCCAATCGATGACGAGAACCTGGTCGCCCGTGAATACTGTAACGTGCACGGCCTGTGGAAAATATAGGGCATACTATCTGTCCTTCATATATAATTCCGGGGATTCCTGACGATCCTGGTATTGATGACCGGAAAAGAGAATCATTGCCGGATATTTAAGGAATCCCTGAATTTTTTCTTTTATAATAATCGCCATATCAATTACCTTTTAAAAATAGAGGAGAACCATGACAAGCATAAAAGGAACCCAGACGGAAAAAAATCTCTTAACGGCATTTGCCGGTGAGTCCCAGGCAAGAAATCGATACACGTATTTTGCCAGCCAGGCAAAGAAGGAAGGCTTTGTGCAGATCTCAAAAATCTTCGAGGAAACTGCCAGCCAGGAAAAGGAGCATGCCAAGAGGCTGTTTAAATTTCTTGAGGGAGGGGAGGTGGAAATTTCCGGTTCGTTTCCAGCCGGTGTGATTGATTGCACTGTTGAAAATTTAAAGGAAGCTGCGGGTGGTGAAAATTATGAGTGGACCACGATGTACCCGGAGTTCGCGGTAACGGCAAGGGAGGAAGGATTCGATAAAATCGCGGATGTTCTCGAAGCGATCGCAATTGCTGAGAAGCAGCATGAGAAGCGGTACAATGCACTCAGATCAAATATAGAGAGTGGTACAGTTTTCAAAAAGCCGGGTAAAGTCGTCTGGCAGTGTCAGAACTGCGGGTTTATCCATGAGGGTGAAGAAGCCAGGGACACATGCCCGGCTTGTGCCCATCCGCAGGCACATTTCGAATTACTTCGGGAGAACTGGTAAAATAATGCTTTACGCGGAGATGTAAAATCAGCAGGTCAGGATTGGTAATAATGAACACGACATTGTGTGAAGGAATTGACTGGGTAGGGTACGTGGACTGGCATGTCCGCGATTTTCATGGTTACCAGACTGATCGCGGGGCGACATACAATGCGTATATTATCAGGGATGAAGTAACAGTCCTGATTGACACTGTTAAAGCCCCATTCAGCGAAAAACTTCTTCGAAACATCAAATCATTCACCGATTTAGACAAGGTGGACTTTGTGGTCTGCAATCACGCGGAACCCGATCATTCGGGAAGTTTGCCTGTAGTGATGAAGGCGATGCCCGACGCAACTCTGGTATGCACCGCCAAGTGCGAAAAAACACTCACGCATCATTATGATACTTCCGGGTGGAAATTTCGGATTGTTAAAACCGGAGATAAAATCCCGTTGGGTTCCCGCAGCATGGAGTTTATCGAAACTCCCATGGCCCACTGGCCGGAATCGATGTTTACATACATTCCTGAAGAAAAGATCTTATTCTCTATGGACGCTTTCGGGCAGCATTACGCGACATCGCAAAGGTTTGATGACGAGGTGAAACTCAGCACGGCGATCGATGAAGCGAAGATTTACTATGCCAACATTCTCATGCCGTTCCCCCGGCAGTGCAGGAAAGCTCTTGAGGATGCCGGGAAACTCGAAATCGAGATGATCGCTCCGAGCCACGGGATTATCTGGAGAAGCCATATTGAGGAGATAATCGAAAAATACAGTGAGTGGGCAAACAATCAGGTGAAGCCAAAGGTCGTTGTGATTTATGACACTATGTGGAACTCGACAGGTGACATGGCGGAGACAATTTATGAGGGCGCGAACAGGCCGGGTGTTGAAGTTGTATTGATTCATATCCGCCGCACGACTTTAACAAGGATCGCGACAGAAATCCTCGATGCGTCCGCGGTGGCATTCGGCTCCGCGACGCTTAACCGCGACATGATGCCGATGGCGAGTGCTGTTATGACTTACCTGAAAGGTTTAAGGGCCGTGGGTAAGGTTGGATTCTCATTCGGATCGCATGGTTGGGGCAGGGGAGGCCCTGAAGCGATCGAGGATCAATTTAATGAGTTAAAATGGGGAGTACTCAGGAAACCGATAAAATGTAAATACGCACCAACTCCCGAAGTTCTCGATGAATGCAGGGCGGCAGGTCGCGAGCTTGCGGAGTGGGCGTTCGATATGGGCAGCGTTTGGAAGGCTGACTGGACAAAGGGTCTTGAGGAATCGAACTGGCTGGGCGCATAGGTTTGTCCGGAGGTTACACAGCCTGTAATATTCTGACAGAGTACAGTTTTTAAAATCTATATAAAAAGGAGAGACTTAAATATGCAAAAGTACATATGCGATGTGTGCGGATGGGTTTACGATCCCGAGGCGGGTTTGCCTGATGAGGATATCAAACCCGGTACAAAGTTCGAGGACCTTCCGGATGATTTTGTATGCCCGGAATGTGGCGTGGGCAAAGACGAATTTTCCCCGGTAGAGGAATGATTAGCGAATAGCAGTTCCTTAAAATTGTACTTACCCCACAATCAAGTTGTGGGTTTTATTATCTACTACATTGCCCCGTTGGTTGATTTGTTAATCCATCCCGATTAAAATAACCAAAGAGATTATGTCAGGCTTAAGTACAGCCATCCCGGTCTCGCGGGATGGCTGTTTTTATTTCCGGTGATATCGATGGTTTTGAAAGCGTCTATACTCGCAATCTATTTTTTAATCGTCCTGGGGCTTGGATTACTCGCACGGTCCAGGATCAAGGATTCCCCGAGCCAGTATTTTCTCGCAGGCCGAGGACTGTCTCCATTTGTTTTAATTGTCACGATGGCGGCGACCAACTTTTCCGCTTTCACCGTGTTCGGAGCGTCGGGCGCCGGTTACCGCGACGGCCTGGCATTTTTTCCGATCATGGCTTTCGGCACCGGTTTCATGGCGCTGACATTCTGGATCATAGGGAGAAAGGTCTGGGAGATCGGAAAAGAGCATGGACTTGTGACTCCCGCCGAACTGATTGGACATATTTATAAGAACCCGTTTCTGACCGGGCTTTTCGCGCTTGTAATGATAGTTTTTACCGTTCCATACCTGGCGATCCAGCCAATCGCGGGCGGTAAAGTGCTGAACCAGCTTTTTGAACTGCCCGAGGTCTGGGGAGCGGTTCTGATCACGGCGATAATTCTTATTTATACGCTTCGGGGCGGACTGAAGGCAGTCGCGTGGACCGATGTTTTCCAGGGTTTGCTGATGGTGATCCTGATGGTGTCGGCGCTTTTTATAGTCGCGTCGCATTATGGGGGAATCTCGAAAGGGTTGCACGATGTTCTGGAAACCAATCCTGAATTATTTTCACGTCCAGGCGGGACAGGAAAATATGTGCCGGGCATGTGGTTCGGATTTATCCTGCTGTGGTTTTTCTGCGACCCGATGTTTCCGCAGCTTTTCCAGAGATTTTACGCCGCCAAAAATAAATCATCGCTCGCGCGGACCGCGATTTTGTATCCAGCGATCTGCACGTTGGTTTTTATAATTCCTGTTACACTTGGAGTGCTCGGGCATATTGATTACCCTGATCTCGAGGGAAAAGCGTCCGATAATATTATGAATTTACTCATGTCCGGGATCGCGGGTCCTTTCATGGGTACGCTTGTACTCGCGGCAGGACTGGCGGCGTTGATGAGTACGATGGATTCGCAGCTTCTCACGCTGTCATCGATTTTCACGCGAGACATTCTTCCGTTTATAACAAAGGCTAAGGATGCGGGAATTAAAAAGGATTCGGGAAACAGCCTTGCCGGTCGATGGTTTGTTGCAGTGCTTGCGATCGCGGGCCTGGCGATAGCGTTGAACCCGGTTGGAAATATTGTGGATATGGCTGTAGGGCAGGCGTTTACCGGGCTTGCGGTACTTTTTCCGTCGGTACTGTTCGGCCTGTATCTAAAAAATCCGAGAGCGATACCGGCGATTTGTTCGATTCTTCTGGGAGAGTTAGTGGTTGTTTTATACGCGATCCCGGGATTGAATATGCCGTCATTTGGATTTCTGCCGGCGGTGCCGGTGATTGGTGGGACAGTGCTGGTTTATTTCATCGTTCACATAGCCACAGGACCGATCGGTCTGCCGAAGATTGAACCGGGGAAAATCTGGTATGGTCTCGGGTTCCTGTTGATTTTTATTCTCGGGATGGATTTCTGGCGATGGAACGAGATTGGCAGTCTATGGCTCGGATGGCCGTCATGGGCATGGTATTTTGTATTTTTGAGTATATCCCAGACAGTTTTAATGTATTTCTGGATGAAGCCGGCACTTAATGACACCAGAGATCGGCAGGCTTAACTTGACCCTTATGGCGATCTTCCATATCCTGTCATGTGCAGTACTCCAGCGCAGGATGGTATGGACGATAAGCCTCTAACAAAATTTCAATTCCCGACAATTGCTACGTGCCCCGTCGATTCAGGCATCTGTTTTCTGATTCCACACCTGCCTTACTTAATTCCGGTATTGATCCTCCTCTACTTCCGGACTCATTTCCCTGCGATAATTTGCGACGACGCTTTCATCACGATGAAATCCGCGTTGAACCTTGCAGAGGGCCGCGGATTTACATTTAACCTGGATCAACGTATCTGGCTTGTCACGACCCCGGTCTGGGCGTTCCTGCTTGCACTGGGACGGTTCATCACGACCGACATAATTCTCTCGGTAAAAATGTGGGGTGTATTTTTCGAGATTTGTTTCATCCTGAGTGTAGTCCGGCTTGGAAATCTGCTCTCAGGAAACAAGTGGACCGGGATGTTGCTGGGTGTGCTGATGGTAACGAACCCGGTATATATGTACGCGAGTTTCAGCGGCATGGAAATTTCGCTTTCGATGTTTGTAATTACACTTTCGCTTATCCTGCTTTTTAAAAAACAGTATACATGGAGCCTGGTTGCGGCGGTGTTCGCGGTCTGGGTTCGGTTCGATGGGCTGCTGATTTTCGGAGTTATCCTGGTATCGGTGATAATGCTTCAGTGGAAAGAGATATCAAAATCGCCGGGTAAACTTATCAGGGAGGTACTTCCATCCATTGTGATGCTGGGCCTGTACTTCCTTCTCGGGTATTTATATTTCGGTGACATCATCCCGACAAGTGTCCAGGCGAAATACATCCATGGCGCGAGGATGTTCTCGCAAGAATGGAATGAAGGCGTAATAATTGTAATCAGAGAGTTCGGGAAGGTGTTTATGGGTGAATCGGGACGATGGTTTGTCGCGGTGACGCCGTTCTGGATAATGATTATTCCTTTAATGATCGGAATATTCCGTTTGTCGATATTGAGTAACCGGGATGTGAAACCCCTGGTGGTTTTCACAGTGCTCTACGCGACAGGTTTTATCGCAAGTGGAAATTTCTACGCGCAGTTCTTCCCCTGGTATTTCGTGCCGGTTCTCCCTGGAATTTACTACATTGTCGCAATTGGCCTTACATGGCTTATTGAATTAATAGCCGGCTTGTTTGTTAAAGCAAAAGACAGGGCAGGGGAGTCAGCAAGGCTGAAATCAGTATTAATAGGTGTTCCAGGCTTAATTACAATCGTGCTGGTATTGATCTGGACAAGTATTATGCTGGGCCCGCTGAAATTCGACGGGAATCATTTTAAGGCAGCATCGGATCTAAGGGAGCGTTCGTATGCCGCCGCAACACTCTGGCTTGGAAATCACCTTGAAGATAGTGCGATGATCTCATCGCTCGAAATTGGCGTCATCGGATTTTATGCCCGTCCGGACATTGAAATCCAGGACCTGTTTGGAATTCTCAGGATCAGGGAAGAGCGGTGGATCAATGGGATCGACCTCATACGAATTCACCAGCCTGAAGCAGTGATAATTCTCCAGCCGTTCCTGCTTCCGGAGTTCATGGATGAGGACATGTTCGCGAATTACGAGGCCACAAGGCGCAACTACAACTGGTTTGAGTTCAAGGGTCTTGAGATCGGACTCTGGCACACTCTTGATGCTCCATTGATTGATACTGATCTGGATGAACTCAGTGAGCTTTATGAGAACGTTGATATGGAGAGGGAATATGTGTGGTTTTGAAACCCCCATCGGAGGGAATGTTGAAATTAACCCTCCTCAAGCGGTCTTACTTCAAACCGGGTCAATTTTTGAAATTCCTCGACTTCTTCTTTTGACGGAACCAGTACAATTGCTTCTTCATCCGGGACCAAGGACAGGTCCACATCCCCGATAGACCTCCATTCCTGCTCCTTCGGCCAGTCCCCTTTACCATAGCCCTGTGTTAATTCGGGCGCGATATCGGCATCATTTCTGTCTTCGTCCGGTCCGGAATATTTCACAAGCCTGATTCCCATTTTCATCGCTGGCCGATAGAAAATCGCGATTCCATACGGCTCGAATGTCGGACGCACATACCGTTTCCGCCATTTCATTAATTTAAGGGCATCGCATGGTTCAAGCGATGTAAGCGCAACAACGGGAGTTTCGTTACGAATGTGGCTCCCGGACGCTCTCAATCGATTCTCAGCGAGAATCCGTTTCAGGGTGCACGAGGCGGATCGTGGATACTCAGTCCGGGAATTTACGATGGCGCGGAAAAAATCCGATGATTTCTCACCGGGCCATGGCTTGTAGGTCCGGCATGTCCAGTGTGTGAGATGGTACCAGTTGAGAAAAACAGGACATGATTCGGGTACTACCAGCTTCGTTCTTTCTTTTGGGCCTGGCTTGTAACCGGTTTTAAAAATCAAATCGACGGATTTTTCGGATTTATCCAGCTCTTTCCCGATCAATGTATCAAGGCAGCCGCCATCCCTGATGCTTACGGGCAGAATGTTCCCCGCAATCTCAAACGCAAGTTGATCTCTATCTGTCCACCATGATTTTTCCGACCGTGAATTTTGGGGAACCGGGATGAATGCCCAGGTGTGGTTATCGGGATTAAGGTTGAAATCGCATGAGATTTTCTCGATTGAATTTTCAATTGAGCCGGTTGATTTAACCGGGCAAATTATAATTCCCCGACCGTTGAACTCACCAATAGACCATAAAATGAGTTCCCATGTATTCATACCGATTGACGCAATTAATGGACGACCGTTACCAATTAAATGTTTGCAGGCATCGACAGAATTGCGGACCCACTCATCGGATCCGAGGGGTGTTTTAGTCTGCCTGGAATTCAGTATCAGTGCTGGACTCTGCTTAAAAAGGGAAACATCCCCTTTTAGAATGATTTTAGAACTTGCGTTAATCATATGTCAGGTTCCTTAGCAAACTTTTGATGTCAGAAGTCACGAGACATATTCTTAACGGTTGGGAGGATGCAAATCTGACAGAAAAAATGGGGGAATGAGGATTTTTTATGGATATTAAACCTGCGAAGATTTACCTTGACGTTCACGTAAATTTCATATAAGGTTTTATGTACTCACGGAGTTTCATCTAATGGACGAGACATACAGCATCAGTCAGCTCGCGAAAGAGTTCGACATCACGACGCGCAGCATCCGTCATTACGAGGATTTCGGACTCGTATCGCCTTCCCGCAAAGGCAAGACACGCATATACGACAGGAAAGACAAGATACGTTTGAAGTTGACGTTGAGAGGTAAACGGCTGGGTTTCCCACTTGCAGAAATCAAAGAACTTCTGGATATGTATGATACCTCCAATTCAAATAAAAACAGGCAGCTACTTGCGACAATCGCAAAGATTGAACAAAAAAAATCCGAACTCGAGCAGCAATTATTAGACATTCGGGAAATACAGGATGAGCTGGATCTTGCCGAGGTAAGGTGTCGCACCGCGCTTGAGAAAAATTCGAGAAACAACCGCCGTAAAAAATTATCTTCTGAAAAATAGTCAACCAATTCAGATAAAGGAAGAGACATGAACTCAACGTACTCCAACCTGAATTTCGGGCTTGGTGAGGATATCGACATAGTCAGGGAGCAGGTTAATCACTTTGCGGCCAATGAGATCGCTCCTCGTGCCGAAGCGATCGATATCGATAACAATTTTCCACCGGACTTATGGCTTAAACTCGGCGAGATGGGACTGCTTGGTATTACAGTTGATGAGAAATACGGTGGTTCCGCCATGAATTACCTTACGCATGTGGTTGTCATGGAGGAAATCAGCCGGGCGAGTGCTTCAATCGGGCTGAGTTACGGTGCGCATTCAAACCTTTGTGTGAATCAGATTTACATCAATGGGACTGACGCTCAGAAAGATAAATACCTTCCCAAATTAATCACCGGCGAACATGTCGGCGCCCTCGCCATGAGCGAACCGAATTCGGGTTCCGATGTAGTCAGCATGGCTACATCCGCGAAGAAAGAAGGCGATAAATATATTCTGAACGGCACGAAGATGTGGATCACAAACGGTCCGGATGCCGATGTGTCAGTCGTCTACGCGAAAACCGATTCCACTAAAGGGGCATGGGGACTTACTACTTTCATAGTTGAAAAAGGTTTCCCCGGATTCTCGTGTGCGCAGAAACTCGACAAGCTCGGCATGCGCGGATCGAATACGGGTGAACTGGTTTTTGAAAATTGCCTGGTTCCGGAGGAGAATATTCTCGGCGAGGTGGATAAAGGCGTTGCCGTTTTAATGAGCGGGCTGGATTACGAACGCGTTATATTGTCCGGTGGTCCAATCGGCATTATGCAGGCCTGCATGGATGTCGTCGTGCCCTACATTCATCACCGCGAACAGTTCGGCCAGCCAATCGGTGAATTCGAGTTGATCCAGGGCAAGATCGCCGATATGTACACAAAGATGAACGCGAGCCGTGCCTATGTTTATTCAGTCGCCGCCGCATGCGACCGCGGGGAAGCCACTCGTAAGGATTCCGCCGGCGTGATTTTATACAGCGCGGAACGTGCGACGGAGATGGCTCTCGACGCCATTCAAATTCTTGGCGCGAACGGTTACATCAATGAATTCCCGACCGGACGGCTGCTTCGGGACGCCAAGTGTTACGAAATCGGAGCGGGAACATCGGAGATTCGCCGTATGCTGATCGGACGTGAAATATTTAAAGAGTCGAAAGTGCAATGAAATTTTTGCCAGTAAAACTTTCAATCCGGGAAACGTGTAATGCCGGTTATAAAGACAAAAATTAACACTAATTCATCCGAGTTTCTTGAGAATGTCAGGGCGATGGATGATGTCGTAAAGGAACTTAAAGATACCATCGCCATGATTAAGGAGGGTGGCAGCGAGAAAAGCCGCAAGCGGCATGAATCGCGCGGCAAACTTATGGCCAGGGAGAGGATCGATCTCCTGATAGACCCGGGGTCCCCATTTCTTGAATTTTCACAACTAGCAGCGCATGAGATTTATAAAGACCATACTCCCGCAGCCGGGATTATCACTGGAATCGGACGGGTCAACGGCCAGGAATGCCTGATTATCGCCAACGACGCGACTGTAAAAGGCGGATCATACCTGCCGCTTACGGTAAAAAAACATGTCCGTGCCCAGACAATTGCTGAAGAAAATAACCTTCCCTGCATTTACCTTGTCGACTCAGGTGGCGCATTTTTACCTCGCCAGGCCGATGTTTTTCCCGACAGGGAACATTTTGGAAGGATCTTTTACAACCAGGCGATGATGTCCTCGAAGGATATCCCTCAAATCGCGGTTGTCATGGGTTTATGTACGGCGGGCGGGGCATATGTCCCGGCCATGTCGGATGAGGCGATTATTGTTAAGAACCAGGGCACGATCTACCTTGGCGGCCCCCCGCTTGTAAAGGCGGCGACCGGAGAAATTGTAAGCGCGGAGGAACTCGGCGGCGCGGACGTGCACTGCAAGATATCCGGTGTGGCGGATTATTATGCCCAGGATGACAGGCACGCGTTACAACTCGCCCGGGCATGTATTGCCAGGCTTAACAGAAAAAAGAATATCCCCCTCGACATCCGGGAGAGCCGTGAGCCGCTGTACCCCGCTGAGGAAATTTACGGAATAGTCGGCACCGACCTTCGCAAGTCCTACGATGTCAGGGAGGTAATCGCGCGAATCGTCGATGGCTCGGAGTTTGATGAATTCAAGGAATTATTCGGGACTACACTGATCACGGGCTATGCCCGCATTCATGGTTATCCTGTCGGGATTCTCGCCAACAACGGAATTCTATTTTCAGAATCAGCCCAGAAAGGCGCTCATTTCATCGAAGTCTGCTCGCAGCGTAAAATCCCTCTCGTCTTCCTCCAGAACATAACAGGATTCATGGTTGGGAGGATTTACGAGGCCGGTGGGATCGCGAAACATGGCGCCAAGATGGTAACCGCGGTTTCGTGCGCGAACGTCCCGAAATTCACCGTTATTATCGGCGGTAGTTTCGGGGCTGGAAATTACGGCATGTGCGGCAGGGGTTACGATCCCAATTTCCTCTGGATGTGGCCGAACGGCCGAATTTCCGTAATGGGTGGAGAACAGGCTGCCGGGGTACTCGCGCAGGTTAAAAAAGATAATCTCGAAAGGGCGGGGGAAAGCTGGACCGAAGAGGAAGAGAAGGCTTTTAAACAGCCTATCCTGGACATGTATGATGAACAGGGACATCCGTTCTTCGCGAGCGCCAGGCTGTGGGATGATGGAATAATCGATCCTGCCCAGACCAGAACAGTACTCGGGCTGTGTATTTCAGCATCACTCAACGCTCCGGTCGAAGATACGAAATTCGGGGTATTCCGCATGTGATGGTCCCTGTGCGACAGCGGAATTAAGGTGCTGCGCATGGTTCGTGAATTATAAAAAATATGTAGGAACGCTGCTTGCTGCGTCCCCGATGGGCAGAGCAAGCACTGCCCCTACAAGGAAATTCTGAATCAACACGCAGGTTAGTAAGGTGAGGATCAGGTCGTAAAATGTCAGAGAATACAGTATTAATGAAAATTGCCGATAATGGTGTGGCGACTGTCACTCTCAATCGCCCTGACGTTCACAACGCGTTCGATGATGCCACCATTTCACACCTGATAGATATCCTCGATGAAATCCAGGATAACCCGGATGTGCGAATTGTTGTACTTCGCTCGAATGGCAAGAGTTTTTCCGCTGGCGCAGATCTTAACTGGATGCGCAGGATGGTTAAGAATTCTTACGAGGATAATCTTGATGACGCGTCCCGGCTTGCGCTGCTAATGAAGAAACTGAATTTCCTCCCGAAACCGACAATAGCACTGGTCCAGGGAGCCGCGTTTGGCGGTGCGGTTGGATTAATCGCATGCTGCGATATCGCTATCGCGAGTGAAAAAGCGATGTTCAGATTCAGTGAAGTGAAAATTGGAATTATCCCCGCGACGGTCAGTCCTTATGTTGTGGCCGCAATCGGCGAGAGGGCGGCACGACGTTATTTCCAGACTGCCGAACGTTTTGACAGTAAAGAAGCTCACAGGATCGGACTGATTCACAGGGTGGTCGAGCATGAAAGTCTGGATGAAGCCTGCAATGCAATGATTGAAAATCTCTTGAGTAACAGCCCTGCAGCGGTAGTTGAAGCTAAATCACTTGTATTTCGTGTCGCAAGGGGGGAAATCGATCAGGAGATGATCGATGATACCTCGGTACGCATCGCGTCGATCAGGATATCGGATGAAGGACAGGAAGGGTTAACAGCATTTCTTGAAAAACGAAAACCAAACTGGATTAAATAATTACTGGAATAATGGTTTTAATACAGGCTACTAAATGTTTAATAAAATCCTAATCGCGAATCGCGGGGAAATTGCCTGCAGAATAATTCGTACCGCCCATGACATGGGTATTCAATGTGTCGCGATTTACTCCGAGGCCGATCGAAATGCCATGCACGTTGCCATGGCCGATAAGGCGTATTGCATCGGCCCGGCCCCAAGCACCGAAAGTTATTTGAAAATTGACACAATAATTGAGACGGCCCTGAAATCGGGAGTACAGGGGATTCATCCGGGTTACGGATTCCTTGCCGAAAATGCCGATTTCAGTCGTGCGTGTGATGAAGCGGGCATAACTTTCATCGGACCTCCCGCAAGCGCGATAGAAGCGATGGGTTCTAAAGCCGCAGCCAAGGACATAATGCTGGACGCGGATGTCCCGATGGTGCAGGGATATCATGGCGAGAACCAGGACCCGGATTTCCTTAAGAATTTCGCCGACAAAATCGGCTATCCCATTTTACTTAAACCATCGGCAGGCGGCGGCGGTAAGGGAATGCGGATTGTCCGGTCGGGCAAAGAATTTGATAGTTCCCTCGATTCCGCTAAACGTGAAGCGAAAGCAAGTTTTGGCGATGAAGCCATGCTCATTGAAAAATACCTCACGCGTCCGCGGCATGTCGAGATCCAGGTTTTCGCTGATACGCACGGTAATGCAATTTACCTGGCGGAACGCGACTGTTCGGTACAGCGGCGCCATCAGAAAATTATTGAGGAAGCTCCCGCGCCGGGCCTTAGCGATGAAACCCGCAAGTCCATGGGTGCAACCGCGGTAAAGGCCGCGAAAGCGATCGGCTATGTGGGCGCGGGCACTGTGGAATTCCTTTACGATGAGGATGGCTCATTCTATTTCATGGAAATGAATACCCGTCTCCAGGTGGAACACCCCGTCACCGAGTTCATCACCGGGCTCGATCTTGTGGAATGGCAGCTTCTCGTTGCGTCGGGCATGCCGCTTCCTTTGAAACAGGAAGAGGTTACGGTTAACGGTGCGGCGATTGAAGTGCGGATTTACGCAGAGGATCCTGATAATGAATTTCTCCCATCGACCGGCAAACTGGTGTATCTCCGTACGCCGGAAGAGAATAAACATGTTAGGGTCGACACGGGTGTCAGGGAGAACGACGAGGTCAGTGTCTATTACGATCCCATGATCGCGAAGCTGATAGTCTGGGATGAAAATCGCGATCTTGCTATCCAGCGCATGGATAGCGCCCTCCAGAATTATCGTATCTCAGGTTTAAAAACAAATGTGTCTTTCCTTTCCAGCGTAATAAACAGCGAACCGTTTGGGAGGGGGGATGTGGAAACAGGATTTATTGAAAGACATTACGATTCCCTGTTCAAGGATATTCCAACCGATGAAGATGCGCCTGCCCTGACAGCGTTGTACATCCTGTTAAAAAAATCAAAAACCGGGGCCATGGAAGCTTTGGCAACCTGCGATCCTTATTCGCCGTGGAACTTTTTCTCGGCCTGGAGATTAAATGACAATCCTGTTTATATAATCAAGCTTCTGAACGATGGCAGGGAAATCACAATTTCTGCCGATTTGAAAGGCAAATATTACCAACTGAAATTTGAAGGCAAAGACATCAGGGCATCGGGACACCTGTCCGGTGATACTCTGATTGCATCCCTTGACAACCGGAAATTCGATGTGGCGATCGCGGAGCACCTGAATCAGATTACAGTTTTCAATAAACGGTTGAGAAGCGAATTTCACAGTGTTGAAGAACAGTACGCCGATCTTGCCCATGATCAGGACGATGGCGGACTTACCGCTCCAATGAACGGGACAATTGTAGCCGTCCTGACAGAAGCCGGGGCAAAGGTGAAGAAAGGTGACGGGTTGATTGTCCTCGAAGCCATGAAAATGGAACATAAAATTATGGCCCCGGACGACGGCACTGTGACCGATGTTTTCTTCAAGGTCGGCGACCTTGTCAAGGAGGGCACGGAGCTTATTGCGTTTAAAGCCGATGGGGACCAGGAGAGCGCGTAGCCGAGATGGTATTTCCCAGAGAAGCCAGGATCGTTGAAGTCGGACCTCGCGATGGCCTTCAGAACGAACCGCTTCCCGTGATTCCAGTCGAAACCAGAATTGAATTCATTAACATGCTGAGCCGAACCGGGCTGAAAAATATTGAGGCAGGGAGCTTCGTGTCCCCCAAATGGATTCCGCAGATGGAGGGTACGGGAGACGTCATCAAGGGCATTACAAGGAATCCGGGAGTTGTATATTCAGCATTAATTCCCAATGTAAATGGATTAAAAAAAGCAATTGAAGCCAGGGTCGATGAGGTTGCGATATTGACAGCGGCTTCTGAAACTTTCTCGATGAAAAACCTTAACTGTTCGATTTCCGAAAGTATCGAACGTCTGGCAGAAGTAATTGACGAAGCTGAAAAACAGGGAATTCCAGTACGGGGATCCATTTCTACCGCGGTCACTTGTCCATACGAGGGAGATGTTTCGCCTGACAGGGTCGCCGGGTTAGCACGGGAATTATTTGGCATGGGCTGTCACGAGATTTGTGTATGCGACACAACCGGCACATGCACACCCATGCAGGCGAAACGTTTAATCGAAGTTGTCACTCATCATGTACCAGTCGAAAAGCTGGCAGTACATTTTCATGACACATACGGCCAGGCGCTGGTGAATATCTACGCCGTACTGGAAGAGGGTATCTCCATTGTCGAGAGTTCTGTCGGGGGACTTGGCGGATGCCCGTACGCCGAAGGTGCGTCGGGAAATGTCGCCACGGAGGACGTCGTTTTCATGCTTGAAGGACTTGGGATTGAAACCGGAATCGATCTTGCGAATTTAATCGAAGCTGGAAATTTTATTACATCCAGCATCGGCCGTGTAAACGAATCAAAAGTTTCCAGGGCGGGTTATAATTGCGACCGCTGAACCAGGAAAGGAGTTCGTCATGACATCACCACTTTGGACACCATCGGAAGAACAGATCGCCAGGGCAAACCTGACCCGGTTTATCGGCCAGGTTAATAGCCGGTTTGAGAAGGACATTAAAAATTTCGATCAGCTTCACGAATGGAGTATTGATGAGAGGGAGAATTTCTGGTCTTTAGTGTGGGATTTCGGCGGGATAATAGCGTCGAACAAGGGGGAACGAATACTGGTCGACGGCCATAAAATGCCGGGATCCGTCTGGTTCCCGGACGCGACATTGAATTTCGCTGAAAACCTCCTTAAGTTCCGTGATGATAAAACCGCCCTGGTTTTCCGGGGTGAGGATGGAAGGCGTGAATCCCTGACCTACTCCGAACTCTATACCCGTGTGGCGCAACTCGCATCGGCCTTGAAAAACGCGGGTGTGGTAAAGGACGATTGTGTCGTCGGATTCATGCCGAACATAATCGAGGCTGTTATCGCTATGCTCGCGACCACAAGTATCGGTGCGATCTGGAGCTCCTGCTCGCCAGATTTTGGCATCAACGGCGTCGTCGACAGGTTCGGGCAGATCAAACCGAAAGTCATGTTCACCGCGGACAGCTACCTCTACAACGGTAAAACTTTCAATTCACTCGAAAGGGTCGAGGGAATCCAGCAGCGATTGACATCGGTCGAGAAAATTATCGTTGTGCCATTCATTTCCGACAAACCCGATATCTCAAAATTAAATAATGCGATCCTCCTTAATGATTTCATCGATCCGTCGGCTTCCGATATCGAGTTTGAACAGGTCGGGTTCAATCACCCGGTTTACGTGATGTACTCGTCAGGGACAACCGGAATTCCAAAATGCATCGTTCACGGTGTCGGCGGAACTTTGATCCAGCACCTTAAGGAACATATTCTGCACACCGACATCACCCGCGACGATACTTTATTCTATTTCACGACCTGCGGCTGGATGATGTGGAACTGGCTTGTGAGCGCTCTCGCTGTGGGTTGCACGGTATTATTATTCGATGGTTCGCCATTTTTCCCGGAACCGCGGGTCCTGTTCGATGTCGCCGACTCCGAGGGTATGACAGTATTCGGGACAAGCGCGAAATATATCTCGGCACTCGAAAATGCGGGCGTAAAACCCAAAGGTACGCACGATCTTTCAAAACTAAGGGCGATGTGCTCCACTGGATCGCCCCTTGCCCATGAGAGTTTTGAATATGTCTACAGGGACATAAAATCGGATCTCGACCTTGCTTCAATCTCTGGCGGGACCGACATCATTTCCTGCTTTACCCTCGGATGCCCGATTATTCCGGTCTATGCAAGTGAATTGCAATGTCTCGGGCTTGGTATGGACGTGCGGATTTTCAACGATAACGGTGAAGCGGTAAAACAGGAAAAAGGCGAACTTGTCTGCTGTAATTCGTTCCCGTCGATGCCCATCTATTTCTGGGATGATGAGGACGGGCGGAAATATCACGACGCCTATTTCGATCGCTTCGATAACATCTGGTGCCACGGCGATTACGCCGAACTGACCGAACACAACGGAATTATCATGCACGGACGGTCCGACGCGGTTCTGAATCCGGGCGGCGTGCGTATCGGAACTTCTGAAATCTACAGCCAGGTCGAAAAAGTGGAGGGCGTGGTTGAGGGTATCGCGATCGGGCAGGACTGGGAGGGCGATGTCCGCGTGGTCCTGTTTGTCGTACTCCAGGAGGGTTATTCTCTCGATGATGAAATGATAAAAAATATCCGCACGACAATCCGCTCCAATACCACTCCGCGGCATGTCCCTGCGAAAATTATCCAGGTTAAGGATATCCCCCGAACGATAAGCGGAAAAATTGTCGAGCTGGCGGTGCGTAAGGTGGTACATAACGAGGAGGTAAAAAATATAGACGCCCTCGCGAACCCCGAAACACTTGAATATTTCAGGAATTTGGAGGAGTTGAAGACTAAGAGACTCTAACAAAATGAGTAAATTCATTGGACCGTAACAGAGGCACGACCGTCAGGGAGTGCACAAAACAGTAGCCCCGTAAGCAAGTGCCCCCATATGAGCGTCACCAAATAATTCATCAATGCACTCCCTGACGGTCGTGCCTCTGAATTGTGCTGTTTTGTGCTGATATAATATTAAAAAAAACACCGGTCCCACCCGACGGCAATTCAATATAAACTCATTTTGTTAGGGACTCTTAAGAAAATTTACCAGGGGACACCTGCTTTTCACATGGCGTGAAAAGAGATGTCCCCATTATTTATCCCCATTATTTATCTACAGGGGACTGGCAAACAAATTTACCGGCTATGTTAAAGGGGACACCTTCAACTCTGGAAGAGTGGAAAGGCGTCCCCGATTAGTTCTGCCGATTAGTTCTAAAACTATCACATAATGACATTCAGGCCGCTTGATGATGCGGCGTAGATAATACTCCCGTCCGCCGCAAGGCCGTCCGCGTTGTAGAGATCAAGTTCACCCACAAGCAGGATGCTCGATGGATCAGTAATATTGTAGATGTAAATCCCGAAATTGGATTCGCTTACATACGCGTGCCCGTTGACAATCACAATTTCCTTCGAGAATGTCGATGGTGATTCAGCGTTCGTGTCGAGTAAAGGCGGATCGACCGAATTCACCGAAAGATCGAACGTCGAGATATCGCCCATCGTGTTCACGGCAAATAAAATAAATCCATCGATACCGAGAGTCTCCAGGTTTGCCGGACCGAATGAATTCATATAGAACGGGGAGGCCGGATCGGCAAGATCGAAAACCATACAACCTGCGTTGCTGTGCGCGAGGTAGAGAAGCGATCCATAATCAATCATCTGGTTTGCGAAACCTGCTGGAAGATTGACAGGCGGAGGCCAGGTTATTGAATACGGATCGGTAATATCCAGGGGCTGGAGGCTTGTCGGGGATGTCGTATCGATGTAAAGCCAGTTCCCATAGAGGATTCCATCTTGCTGACCAATATCGTAGGTATTCACCGTCAGTGGACTTGAAGGATTACTGCAGTCAACGATAGTCAAATTAAATTGACCGGTGATGTACGCAAAAGTGCCGTCGAACGAAAGGTTCCTGTAATTACCACCATCGTCCCATGTTCCCAGTTCAACCAGGTAGACAGGGTCGGTACGGTCGAAAACCTTGATTCCCGCCCAACCGTTTGTGGTTACCAGGAGATTCCCGGAATAAGCCACGTCGGTTGCCTGTCCCGGTATGTTGTTTAAGATCACCGGATTTGCGGGATCACCGCCGGGTATCGGGATACAGCTCCGCGTTTCGAGATTAACGTCCTCATTACCTGCCTGATCTTCGGCCTTGACAACAAAATACCATTCAATGTCCCCGGTCAGGTTGTAGACCTTAGCCTCAAGGTCCGTAAGGATTCCAGGCCAGACCTCGATATCCTGAATTGTCTGGGCTGAGGCAATATCGAACGGAAAGGTATCCGAATAATAAACGTTATAATTAACCGGAGGCGTTAACAGATCGGTCGCTTCGTTGAAACCCAGTAATGCCGATGAGTAACCCGCCTGGGCAGACTGGATGCCGATTATTGTATCCCATACAGGAGGGTCGGTATCGGTTCCGATAACCATGTCGTCACTGACGATCGGAAACTGGTTGTAGTGAGCGACAATCTGTTCTTCTGTTACGACATCCTTGTAACTTGGAACTGAAAGGCTGAGCGTGCTGTTAGCCGGTGTGTAACCGAGATCGGCAGTTATGAATAGCGTCAATTCGCCGGTCCAATACTGACCGATATTTTCTATTTTAAACCTGTTGGATCCAGGGTAACTTTCCTGGGCGATCAATTCATCGTTCTCGTCGTAAATTTTATTATCATTTGAATCCCGGTAAACATACAATGTTTCGACATTTGGATTGGGTATGCTGCCCGCCTTCGAAATATTCAGTTGATCGAGCGTCGCGCCGATACCGATCTCCAGGTCAAGTTTCAAAAGCGGAATGTCGGTGCCCTGCTGATGAATAAAAATTGGCGCCAGGCTTTCACCGGTCACGGTTAACACATTGGAAACCGATTCCATTTGAATTCCATAGGTGGTTGAATTGCCTTCCGCCGGTGAAAATACCTTCAGGAAATATTTCTCACCTGCGATACCACTGGCAAATTCGATCTGCTCGAAGCTTGAATAATAATGATTCTGTCCTGTGGAGCTACCTATAAGGTTTGTCATCGCCGGATCGGAATAAAGCTCGATATCGAGATTCTCACCCCATGTGAAAATGTCCAGATCGATATAGAGGTACCCGGTTACATCCATCGCGAACCGGTACAGGTCATAAACATCATGGTATGGATTCCCCGGGACATCGTGGATCGTATCGTAAATTTCAGCGTCTGGAATATCCAGTGTAACGAAACCATCCGGATCCTCAAGGCCCGCCCACCTGTCCGAACCGAATACAGCCCTTAAAGCATTAACGCGCCCGTGGCCGGTCTGGATATCGAACCCGGGCACGTCCAGGTCGTCAGCGGTCTGTTCAATTCTTTCCCAGCACCAGGTACCCGATTTCCACGGGAAATAGGATTTTATCAGCGCCATTACACCTGCAGCCATCGGGGTAGCGCACGATGTACCGCCAAAAAACCCGGCAGATCCGTAACCATCCCAATAGGCGCTATAGTGGCTTCCGTGGGTTGTAGTATACTGGGAGCCGTAACCCATTACCGTCATGTGATTCCCGTAATTCGATCCCCAGTAAAATCCGTCTTCGCCATATACGATTCTTTTCTCGTCCCTCGGTTGAAGATATTCTGTGAACGGGCATGAACCACCGATTGCCATCACTGAATCATACGCGTTTGGATAGCAGGGAGTGGTAGTACTTTCGTTACCTATACCGCCCATGAGGATTACCCCGTGACCATCCTGCCAGGCATCGTCGCAGGCGGTTTCCATAATTTGAGAATAATCGTAGGTGCGGAACGACATGCTGACAATATCCGCTTCGTTCACGCTGGCGTAGTTCATGCCTTCGACGACAGTCGACACCAGCCCCCCATAACCGGTCAGGTCGACCTTTACCGCCATGATTTTTATACCAGGAGCGATACCGGATAATCCCCTCTCATTGTCCTGGACCGCGGCAACAACTCCGGAGCACGCGGTGCCGTGGTACCTGGCATAAGCACCGTCATCGTATGGGTCGTTATCCATGTCCCATGCGTCCCATCCCCACCAGTCATCGATATACCCGTTGTTATCGTCATCAGTACCGTTGTCCGGGATTTCATCCTCGTTGATCCAGATATTGTCGTGAAGGTCCTCATGATCGAACTTCACCCCGGTATCCATCACACACACAACGATATCTTCCAATCCCGTCGAATCATTCCATACAAGACTCGCACCGACCATTGCCGGACCCCACTGGTCATACGGCGAATCCCTGGGATCGGTTGGATCATCAGCGTACGCCCACATCGGATCGTTAGGGAAATAAGGCTCATCGCAGAAATACAGTATGAAATTCGGTTCTGCAATACGCACCATAGGGTCGGCGTTCAAAATTTCCACCATCTCGGGGACAGGAGTTCCGTCGGTAATTTCCAGCCTGTATACTGTGCCCCACCGGCATGTTATAACTTGGAGAGGGTTAAGCGGGAGGTTCGCGATGAGCGATGTGTCCGGGGTGACGGAAGAATCCTCCATGACGATAAGTATCTCATCGGGCATATAGGAAAGATTGTTATCCTGCTCCATGGTTCCTCCGACAGGACCGTAATTATGTCCGGAATTAATACCATTGCCCGCTTCGATTCCATAATCGGCATCCGGGTCGCCTGGATACGGGGAAACCGGGCTGTGTTTACCGCTGCATCCGACTGTAAATAGAATAATCAACGCGATGGCGATAATAAGTCCTGGAATTTTTAAAAACCGATCGATTTTGATTGCCATGTGATTCTCCGATATAAAACTGAAGCCTAATCCTTATATGCAATAGATAATTAATGATACCGCATTTCCGAAAATTTACCAATTCATTTGAATTAATTCATGAATTTGGAATTTGAATTCCTTCACCATCTACAACCCGGCTTTCACTAAATCCAGCAGTCTCAGCATTCCTACAACCTTTCCTTCACCATCTACCACCGGTATCTGGCTGATCTGGTGCTGCTCCATAAACCTGAGTGCATCGTATGCCTGGGTGCTCTCGGTAATCCTTTTCGGATCGTGTATCATTATTTTCCCGACTCCGGTCTCCATAAGGGAGTCGATCGACTGCTTCTCTTTCTCCGCTTGTTCGAGAAGTCTCTTGATATCACCGTCTGTAATGATCCCCTTAAGGCGCTCGTTTCCGTCAACCACGCTGACAGCTCCAAGACGTTTTGCGGTCAGCTCGAATAACGCCTCCCGAAACGCTTCGCGATCCTTAACCCTTGGATCGTCCGGGGCCAATGTCATTATGTCCGACACTTTCAGTGTTAGTCGTTTCCCGATCGAGCCTGCCGGATGGCGTTTTGCGAGATCATCCTTACCCAGACCCCTCCGCTCCATTACCACAAGCGCGAGCGCGTCCCCAAGCGCAAGCTGGGCTGCGGTGGATGCTGTCGGAATCAGGTTATGCGGGTCGGCTTCGCGTTCAACTTTACACGGAAGAACCATGTCCGCCATGGTCGCGAGCGAACTTTCCGGACGGCCGGTGATCACGATAACCTTCGCGCCGATTGCCTTGATTCCCGGCATGAGTCCGAGAATCTCGGAAGATTCACCGGAATTCGAGATAAGGATCGAGACATCATCGGGAAGGATGGCGCCCAGGTCGCCATGTACACCCTCGGTTGGATGCAGGAACAGTGCAGGTGTGCCGGTTGAAAGAAAGGTAGCGGCAATTTTACGCCCGATAATCCCTGACTTCCCCACTCCACTGACCACAACCCGCCCCGGACATTTCAGGATCGCCCTTACTGCAATATCGAAACTGTCACCAAGTGTTTCAGCCAGGGCTCTCAAGGAGTCAGCCTCGCAAAGGATAATTTCCTTAGCCCTTCCAAGGGGGGTTACCGGGATGTCAGTATTTACTTGTGAGCTATCCATGCAGGTCGCCGGATTTATTCAATGTGACCGTACAGTGTAACCGAGACACGCCTGAATTCCAAACGGGAGCTACGATTCTCCCGCCTGCTCGGATTTCCCCTTTATCTCTTTCACTATATCATCAAACGCTTTTTCGGGATCTTCCGCGGCATGAATCGGACGGCCGATCACCAGCATCGAACTTCCCAGTTCTACAGCCTCGCCCGGTGACATTACCCTTCTCTGGTCGGAAGATGGCTCATCCGTCCCACCCGGACGAATTCCAGGTGTCACGATTAGAAAATCATCACCGCACGAGTTCCGTACGATTTTCACCTCACCACCACTGGCCACCACCCCATCACACCCGGAATCTCTGGCGATTTCAGCTAACCTTTTCACATGCCCCGCGACCGAGTACATTACTCCAAGGTCACGGATATCCGTCTGATCGAGGCTTGTCAAAAGTGTTACTCCCAGGAGCAGCGGCTTACGGTTGTCATCCGACTCATCCACCGATTTCCTGCATGCCTCGATCATCCGACGGCCGCCTCCGACATGCAGCGTGACCATGTCGAACCCGTATGGAATCAGGTTGCCAAGAGATGAAGCCACGGTGGTTGGAATATCATGGAGTTTGACATCGAGAAAAATTTTAAACCCGCGATCGTTTGCGTGATGGAGAATTCCCGGGCCTTCCGAGAGTATGCTCCTGAGCCCGATTTTGACCCATTTCGCCTTTCCTTTGAGTATGTCAAGCAGGGGAAGATTCTCTGAAAATGGCGACCTGTCAAGGGCTACGATGATTCGTTCCGATGCGGGGATTTTATCTGTCATTTTCTTTTAACCCGATATTAATCACCAGGCATCAGGGGTATCAAATATTCATCCGTTTTTAGCATTTCTTCGACATATGCCAGGCTTGCCCTTATAAAACCTTCCGAGAGCGGCGTCCCCTTTGGCTCCCTCGACCAGTCAAGTAACTCATCCTTATGATCATCCCACCACTCATGGGCCTCGTCCACCTCTCCGGTACACAGTGGGACCATTATCGCGTTCCATTCACGCGCATTATTAACCGCATTGAGGATCCTTGGGATATTAAGGACCATGCCCGGCCGAAGTTTCTCATCGAGTTCCTTCATTCTCGACAGGATATTTGATGGCATCTCCCAGCCGAGATCTATTCTCCACTGCGTTTTGAGATGTCCAAACAACGCCGGGTAAATTGCCCCGTATGGAACCCAGTGTTCATCAGACGATTCCGGGGTCTTCGAGAGATACCATTCCGTCCAGTCGGTCTCATGAACGATACCCTTATATTCCCATAACCCCCATGCGAATGTGTAGTATGTCTTCAGCTCTCCGGTTTGAGGATTGAATTCCTGTCCCTGGGTACCGGGACCGAAACCGAGAAGAACAATCCAGAACGTGAGCCAGAACACCAGCTTTTCGAACCGAATCTCTTTTCGTTTCGAGATAACCCCGAGGTATTCGACTGGGATCTTTTCCAGCTCTTCCTTCTCGTTCTTATCGTCGTAATACGGACGTTCGACGAACGCCTCTCCCGGTTCATTAACATTTTTTTCATTATCCTGATTCTTACCCATGGCATTATATTGTACTTCTTACAGAAATTGTTTCAACAGGTTCATCCAAGTTTTTTATCAAATTTCCCCATGATAAGTTATTCACGGATATTCATTTTCGGATTTCAGGCGACCCCTCTTATGCAAACGTTGCTGTCACACTCGTCTGCAATGCATTATAATAACCTCAGGCATTACGCTTACACTATAAAGGATTCAAATCATATGCCCAGACCAAAAGTAGCAGTAATCAGAACCACTCCCGAAACCGTTATCGATGACTACATCACCGCGATGAAACTCGCCGATATCGATAAATTCATCGACATCAATAAAACCACCATCCTCAAGGACAACATCTCCTGGCATTTCCCCTTCCCAGGCGCGAACACAACACCATGGCAGATGGAAGGCACCATCCTCGGACTCCAGGCTGTCGGAAACAAAGACATCGTCTGCGTCCAGAATGAAACCGTCGTTACCCGCGCCCAGAAAGGTGAGAAGCTCAACAAGTACGACGTCGTTTTCAAAAAATACGACATCCCGGTCCTTTACAACTTCCACGATGAAGACATGAAATGGATCAGGTATGAGCCCAAGGCCAAGATGAAAGTCCTCCCTTATATCTTCCCGAAAGGCATCATGATCCCCGACTATTTCTTCGGGAAAAATATCATCCACCAGCCCACGATGAAGTGCCACATCTACACCACCACCACCGGCGCGATGAAAAACGCGTTCGGCGGGCTTCTCAACCGCTCGCGCCACATGACCCACTCCGTCATCCACGAAACCCTTGTCGATCTCCTCAACATCCAGTACGAGATCCATTCCGGCGTTTTTGCGGTCATGGACGGCACCACCGCCGGAAACGGACCCGGTCCGCGCACCATGATCCCCGTCGAGAAGGACATCATCCTCGCGTCGGGCGACCAGGTGGCGATCGACGCTGTCTCCGCCTCGATGATGGGGTTCGAGCCGATGGACGACCTGCAATACGTCCGTCTCGGCCACGAAGCCGGGCTTGGGGTCGGCCGCCTGGACGAGATCGAGATCGTCGGCGATTCCGAGCTTGCGAAGGAAAAATGGGGATTCCATGTCGGCGCGAATTTCGCGGCGAAGTACGGCGGTCACCCGCTATGGTTCGGCCCGATGAAGCACATGCAGAAATTCTTCTTCCAGACCCCGATGGTGTACCTCTTCATCTTCGCCTCATTTGTATACCACGACCTCATCCACTGGCCCACAAAAGGCACCCAGATATACAAGAAATGGCTCGAAGAAAGCAAATGGGGCAGGCTGTTTAAGGAGTATTAGGGGGGGGATAGAGGACCTATTACCGTTGTAAGGAACTATTTCTATTGCTCCTTAATTTTGTTGAAAATATTTTCAATGAACATACTAGTAATAATGTTTGATTCAGCTAGTTTAGTTAAGAATTCCCTCAAGTCTAGATCGATCGTAAGTGCGGCACTTTCCCGAATTATATAGCCATACACTTCTGGCCTTTGAAGAATGTCATTAAATAATTTTCGTCCCACAGGATAGTCCAAAGCACCTGAATTACGTCGATATTTGGGGTTCACTATTAGTTCGGAAAGTATGCATGCTGCAGTATTTTTGTAAAATACTGATACATCTCCTCGATAATCTTCAATAATTTTAAAAAATTGACCTTCTAAAGAAATTTTCTTAAGTGAATCAAATGCTAAAGGGGCGTCCTTTAAATACAGTAATGTTAGTAACGAATTATAAATTAGGTGTATGTTCCCTAACTGACTTCCAAATAAATTCTGACTCAATTTATCTATAAGTTTCTCCAAAGGGAAATTGTGTGAATTTCTCACATGAAGGAGGGTTTTAATAGCTGATGAATGGACTTGACCATATGACGAGTTAGCTTGGTTAGCAAGATATCTAATTACTTCACCGTGATCAACTGACGGGAGGAAATATTTTAAGATGTCATCATGGCCAGCATATCTATGAAGGTATGACAGTACCGCAACATATACGTGTGCAGGCCCATGAACCGTAAAGTTATGTATAAATGAGCCATGTTTACGTAGATAAGTCAAACAAACCTTCATGCCTTCTGCCCAACTTTGAATCTCAAATAAATTTGGCTCTATCTCTTTTTCATTTGTTACTGGAGAAGTATTTGACAAGGATTTTACGATGGCATCAGCGAAATCAGGATTTTGACGTCTAGTCAGAATATATATTAGGCCAACTCCAACGTTTGGCCCCATTGGAGCCCAATCTTCAACCAACTCGGCACTATTGGCCAGGATATTCCATGCCTCATTGGAATGTCTTCCTGATGAACCTGTCGAACCCCCAAGAGCAAAAGCTGCTAAGGCGATTTCTTTTCCGGATAATTCATTGATTGGGGAGTAAAAGTCCCTAAGCACACTCACAACCGTATCTGCATCAAATGCATCTTGATAGCCTTGACTTTCACCAATTTGGAGAGCTTGCATTACTAAAGCTCTGTCTACTCTTTTCGTAGCTTTTTCTTTTGGCACATTGAAATGTATTGCTGCTAATGAAATCCTAACCGACCTCGCAGATTCTTTCACCATTAGCAATTCATAGCTGATTGGACCAAGAATTTTACTGTCATCAGGATTGGATAAGAGCCCCAAAATATCCTCGCCATTTCGCTTGAGTGCGACATAAAGAGCTTGGCATCGTATAGGTATATACTCTTTATCAATTGACTCATTTGGATCATAGCCCCATTGGCTATACACAGCAACAAGATCGTTGATAAACGTGATAACATCTCTTGGAGTAACTAAATGGTCCTTTGATAGGTATCGAAGGCGGAAAATAGTGATAAGTGGTTCGAATAATTCTTCTTTAACGAGCTCGACAGGGAATGCAACCCTAAGTTTTGCTCTCATGTAATCGCGCCAATTATCAAGGATAGGCGTGGCGACATTATAGGTAACTTGAAAAGTCTTTTTTGTAAATGCACATGCAATAGTTTCATTAGCTTTGTTCTGGTTCTCTTCCTTCCACATCCTATCGATAGCATCATAGTCAAATGGAACTACTAACCATAGCCTTTTAAGCCAGCAGTTACGTTTTTCCCGGTCCTCTCGAACACAAGTTTCCTCATCACAACTATATCGATCATCGCACAATTTCATCTTCTTTCTGATTTCGTAGAAACTCCGCATAGTTGCCCAAATATCCATAGACTCTTCTTTATCAATGCGGTCAAGGTTGTCTATTACAAGAACGAGTTTTTTGGAGTATTTACTTTCAAGGATTAGTTTGAGTGCTTTAAAATATGTATCCTCAAATTCAATGCTTGATGGGATAGGAGTGGATACTGATGTAGAATCTGTAACAGATTCACTGACAGTTGCAAAATGAGATTTTGGACTAGTGTATTTAAAATCTAAAATATTTTTTTGGAACCAGAGTATTACATTATGAAAAACCCAAAAAATCGCAATTATGATTATTCCTGCGATTACAGGAAAAAATATCCCAACATATAATGAGGTATTTCCAAATTTATCCCAGGCATCTAAACCATAGTTTTGAACTAATGCTAGATATAATGCACTTATCAATACAAAAAATCCCATACCAGCACCAAACATAGTGATATTCGGACTAGACCTGCTCTGTATTACCTGTTTTCCAAGATTTTTTCTTTCATTCTGCCACCACTTTTGGATATTTTTCTCTTTTAGGGTCCTTTTCTTAATAGGTTTTTTATTGGATGGTTCGTTATAAAGTATGACCTTCTCAATCAACTGTGCTAGAAATGCCCTTCTCAGGTTGTCTCCTTTATGTGCCCAGGCATCGAATTCGAAAATCTCTATCTTGTCTTTTTCAACTTCCTTTTCAAGCATCTTCACTACCGAAGACTTCCCACTCCCCCATCCACCATTCAGGGCAATCGCCTTGCCTTCATCATCATCGCGGATTAAGTCTGCTATTGCCTTTGCTACACGCTTATGCGGACCAGGATCACCATCGCTCGCGAAAGCGTCATCCCATACAGGATCATCCGACAGTAACCTGGTTTTGTATTTCTTATTCTTATCTACCATTCTCCTACCTCGTTATCCCCCTATATCCCCCACTACCCGAATCCGAATGTTAGATTATGTTGCATATCCAAATTAATTACAAGTATTCATTCTCCCTGCTTTGCCAGATCACGCAGCTAAGTCGTCCCGACTCAAACCCGTAGCGCATGCGTCCCGCCTGCCTCCATAAAATAAATTCTAAATCCAACCGCGAGATGCTTTTTCAACCTTTCCAATGATGAAACGTCAGATCATTCGTCATGAAACTCGGTCCGAACCTCAGCGTCATTTTTAAAATCGCCTGGATGCCGAACGGTATCCGCGTCATCCCGTAGTCCGACCCGCGCATGACAGTGTCGTCGACCGCGAATGAGAGGAGTGTGTAATACGCGCCGAGCGCGGTACGGTCCCTCACAACCGCCGCCGGACCGTACGAGAACAGCCCCATCCCGGTCGCGTCCGAAAATTCCCTGTTGTTCTCATATTGTAAAAATCCCTTGATCTGCCCGCGGCGTTCGGCGATAAGGAGCCACTCCTGGTCGTGCGGATCGGTCGCGATCCTCCGTATCCAGAGCTGATAGAGTTCCTCCGCCTTCTCGTGCGGGATGTTCGGGTCCTGGTGGAAACGGTCGTGGGTGTAGGCGCCGGACATGATTTTCAGGACATCGTCGAGGTCGTCGCCCGCGTAAAGTCGGATATCGTACGAGCCTTTCTCGTAGCGCGTGACGCTGTCCTTGTGGTAGACCGCGGTCATGCCGTTGTCGATCAGGTAAAATCCCCGGGCTTCGAGCGCGTGGATCAGCGGGAGTTCGAGCGCGGCGGTACGGATGTTCGTGAAAACGATTTCCATTTCCGCGAACCAGTCCAGGATTGAACCGATAAGCGCGTCGGCGGTTTCGCGCGATTCCCGGTAGTTTTCAACCGAGCATGGACCCACCACGCAGAACGGGATTTTTCCGGATGGGATGCCGAGTACTGCGGTATCGAAATCCAGCGCCTGCGCTCCGGCGAAACCTTTTAATTCACCATTGTCGTTTCTAGCGAGAAACATCGCCGACTGGTTGGAATTGCTGTCCGGGTGCGAAAGGAATTTTGAAATGCGGTTCCAGAGTATTTTATTCAGGCCGTCTACTTTCGCGGCTGTTACGAAATGGAATGGTTTGAACTCATATTCAGCCGCGACAGCTTTGATTTCATCCGTGATTTCGCCTGTATGGATTTCGATTTTTGTCATGATTATTGTCCTGTTGTTCCTTACGTAATGAATTGAAACTGACCCCCCCTATAATCCCCCCTGTGGGGGGATGGTTTCTTAACCTTCCCACCATGTTGGGTCACTCCAACACCTCCCCCCCATGATGGGAATTCCTAATACCTCCCCACCCCTGTAATCCCCCCCATGATGGGAATTCCTAACACCTCCCCCCCGTAGGGGGGGATTAAGGGGGGGGGCATTATGCTTTCACCCATTTTGTTCCCGATTGAATTATCCTTTTCGATTCCGGTAGCACAATCATCATCAGATCGAGCACGCTCATGTGCGACAGGAAATCGCCATGAAGCTGCGGGTATTTCGGATGGACATACTCCTGGAAATACACATCGATCCCCGCGTTTCTGAAAATTTCCAGGTCCAGATAATGCCGCGCCGCCGCACCCGAATAATATTCATTCGCTCCAAGCTTCCGGCAGATTTCCAGCAACCTTTCCGATTTTTGACCCGTTATGTTTAATTCGGACGCGAGTTTGATCTCAGTTTCAATCCCGATCTTCTCATTTATCCATTTAATCAACGCAAGATCGAGTTCCCACAGATATTCCCAGTCGCTGTCGATTAATTCGCTGAACCCGGGAAACAGCGTATTAAAATACGGGGCCTGTTTATAAAAACCCTCGACCGTACCGAGATGCTTTTTTCGCCACGGACGTTCGTTATCGATTTTTACATCCCTGATAATCTGCTCGTATTTGCCTTTCTGAATGACCGGCACGGTCAGCCATACAGATCCATCCGGGGTTTTCACGCGATTCCGGTTTCTCCAGCCGCGACGGTCGTACTGCACATCGTCATAGAGCACAAAAAGATCGACCGAAAGTTCCTGGTCGAAAAAACCAAGCCATGGAAGATATCCGGGCTGTAAAATAGCGATTCGCATAATTTTGGGATAATGAATAACCCCGTACGGTTCGTATTATACCCCACCATCTACATGGAGGTTATTTTTTTATATCCCTTGGAACCATATTTCTAAATCGTGTAGGATATCCAGAGAACCAGATCCGGTTTTGCGAGTCTCAAGTGTATGGGGAAAATGTTGAATATTAAACCCAGATTACGGCAGGCCAGTAACAACCCATCGCGGGCGGTATTCGGTTACGCGTACCGACGTATCTGGTCCGGATGGGCGATGTCGTTCTGGGAAATATTGTTCTGGAGCGCGCTCGGCCTCTATTTCGGGTTCAAGGTGTTTAATCTGGTTCCGTACATTGTCGATTACTGGCTGTATCTTGCCGCGGCAGTATTGATCCCGGGAATAATCCCGATGGTGATCGGCGGTGCGATTTATAAATGCCATGTGAATGTCGGCACCGCTGATGCGTCATTAAAAGCATTACCGCTAACACCGAACCAGGTGATCGGTCCGAGAATGCTTGCGTCCGCCTTGACATGGTTCCAGTACACGGTTCCATTAATTTTAATTTTTCTGATCACACAGTTTGAAATACTGGCATCACAACCTGTGCCTGACCCTTCTGTAAGCGTGGTTTTCCATGACCAACTGCTCGATAATGTAACTCGCGTCTTGTATTTAAACGCGTACACCGGAAAAGTTTTCAGCCTTGGCTTGCTGGCCGGTCATAGTAATCTGCCCCTTTTCATTCTCGGATTCACACAGCTTATAGGATGGGGCGCCGCACCGCTGACATGGGGATTCCTCTGGGCGAGTTATTTCCAGCGGCGTGGCGGACTGTTTCTTCTTGCCTATATCGCGTATTTCATATTTCCAGTCATTTTATTTATGATAATGGTTTCGGGGCAGCAAAACCTGTTTGGACAGTTCTTCACTGAATTCTGGGTTCAGGCTTATGTTCTCGGACTCGGCGGGGTGCTGATTTCGATTGTCCTGTTTTTCCTTGCGCTAAGAACCTGGGGGAGGCGTGCGGGATGACGAGATACAAGTACATAATTCCCGTTTTGTTTCTAGTAATCAGCCTGGTAACGTCGTGGTCTATTGTATCAGGCAGAAAGAGGGCTGTTGAGAGGATGTTGAACGACGCGGGTCGCGATCATCTGCCCGTGGTGGTTGTCGCGATTGAAGAAGAAAATGCTGTCCGGTACATGATTTCAGCACCCGACCATAATCCTGTAAATTTGATGACCGGCAGAATGAATCTGATAAACCCGCATATGTATATTACAGAGGATGGTACGGTCCGGATACTCAAAGGACAGAGTACGAGCATTGATTGGACTTCATTGCAAATCGACTTACCGGCAATTCATGTCACTGAAGGAGAAAAATTTTCAAATGAAATATATGCTGTTTATTCCGCTTTTCATCTCCTTGATAATTTATACGGAGTACATTCAGTCGCTACTATGAACCCGACTGGCTTCCAGATTGATGATTTCGAAACTGGCGAATCAGCGCACCTGGAATTTGAATCCGATCCACCTGGTTACGCTGCATCTACAGATAGTAAAACCTTAATCCAGATATTGATCAGTGAAAATGGTTCGGTCCTCATCGGGACTGCAAGTGGTTACGGGGAAAGGAATATTCTCTGGCGCTATGACATCGATGATGGGGAATGGACCACGGTAATAAAGAGGGAGGATTTTCGAAAAATCGGTGTCAGTCCGGATGGAAGTGTGATTGGGATAACCTTTGACCGTCATGGGCCAAAGGAGACAATCTTCATCGATGGTTTCAACGGTGAAACTCTCCATACTGTCTACGGAATCGATAATTTCATAATCGGAACCAGGTGGATCGCCTGTAGGGAAGGCAGTCCCGGCCATCACTCTGGAATTATCCTCATCGACATGGGTAACCACTGGTACGAAAGGCGCATCACATTCCCCACCGTGGATTTTCAAAACTTCGTAATGTACGAACCTCCCGAGGGCGGGGTAGGGGAAATGCTCAGAATGAGGGAAGATGCCCTGTAACCTGGCTATTCTGCCCTGTAACTTGGCCATTCTGCCCGTTTCAGGCACAATTCATATGCCGCCTTGTAAGATTCATATTCATCTGATAAAATTTGCTCCTAATAAACTATCAGGTCTCTGAAGGGGACGTGATGACTAACGTACCTGCTCGTACAGTTGCGTTTATTTCAAATAAGGGGGGCGTGGGAAAAACCCACATCGCGATCAACCTTGCGCTGCAGTTCGCACGGGAAGGACGGCGTGTGCTCCTTGTCGACACCGATCTCGGCAGCGCCAACACCGATATCCGCCTTGGAATTCGTCCCTCTGCAACGCTCAATGATTTCTATGAAAAACGGGTTGATATTTTCGACTGTCTTATCCCGACGAAATATGGTTTCCACTTTCTCGCGGGCAAATCCGGCGAATTCAAACTGGCAAATCTCGGTCACCAGCAAAAAATCAGGCTTCTAAAGGGATTCGATCGTCTGGTTAGGGATGGCGGGTACACCGATATTTTATTCGACCTTGGCGCCGGCATCGGATCGAGGGTGCTTGATTTCGCGCTTGTCTCGGATGAAATGGTAATTGTCGCTACCCCGCAGGACATTGTCGCCGCTTATGCCGCATTAAAAGCGAGCTGGATTCGCTACACCAGGCTGAGCGACATGCACTATTTTAAAAATAAACAAATTTTCCTGTCCGGTGATGGGATGGGTATGCCTGGTGGACAGCGTCTCAGGATAAATTTCGTCGTCAATATGGTCGACAACCTTGAGGAAGGGAAACGCGTATATCTTCGAATCCTCGATGTCGCCAGGATGTTTTTCTACACAAAGGATGGCAAATCACAGTTGCCGCTGAGATACCTCGGGGGCATACCCTACGTACAAGGCCTTCTTCGCCAGGCCGAACGGAACAAGGTCCCAGTGACTGTACTGTATCCACACCATCCATTCACCAGCGCGATCCGTGAGATTTCATCCCTCTATCTCAAAAAAAAGGCGATCGCCCCGAATCGCCTGCACGTTCCATTTTCCGATCGCGTCCTGGGCGTCGTAAAAGCCTGGGTCGGTTAATCTGCCAAAGTTTGCCCAAATTATGAGCTTCTGGATAACCCGGTTAACTGGTAATTGTTATATGTAATTACTTTGCACTATGTTATACTGAGATTTATTCCAGAGATTACAGGTAACTGATTTATTTATCGTCCGGCTCTAACTTTAAATGTATATTCATTTCTGGAGGCAATCCTATGTTTAGATGGACCTTTGTGGTCGCAACAATAGTACTGGCATTGTTCGTTGCGATAGGATGTTCTGAGGGTAACGGCGGAAGTCCTGCGACGCCGTCAACCAATCCAGACCTGACGTCCGGACCAGGGCAAACCGGACAAGCTCAGAATCCAAACACTTCATTGCTTGGATACTACGATATCTATTTCGATGTCGAAAGCCGGACGATGCAGATTGTTGAGGATCGCACGGCGAGTTTCACCATCAACATCATTCCGCTTCTCAATCAGATGACCAGCCCACATAACGGACTCACGATTAGTCTTCTTTATATAGATGAATCCGATCCGAATCTAATAAAGGTCGATGTAGATTTACAGTGGTACCATCCATTCCCGACTCAGGATCAGTTCAAGGTCTATGACTTCATGGGTGTTATAATCAGCAACGGCGATTCGACTCTTAACTACCATAACCTTAGGGTCGGAAACTATGGCACGGACACATATATGACCAATGCCGATGGTTACACTCGCTGGTTTAACCCATCCGAGTTCACCTCCGAGGGTTTTTTTGGATGGACACCTGGTGGAATCCAGAACCTGGAAGGTACCGCAAAAGTGAATCCGTACAAGGCCTTCGGCAAGGGACTCAATATACATGGAGATCTCTGGGACTGGCTCGAGGGCGGATCAAATAACGATGGTGTGTTCAAGTCTGGTGCTGGCAGAAGGATGAAACTTGAGTTCCCGATACCAAATGACGGCCTTGTGTTTGGTTTTGCCGTGGTCTGCTGCTGGGAAAATCAGGGATCGGGTCCATACTCCCCGTACCATCGCGCTGAGCCGGTTGCTTTCAGGGTTACCGTGGAAGACGACCTTTACTACGATGGTACTGCTTCGTACGGTAACCTGATTGCCGATATCGATGTCTGGGCCTGGGGTGCTCAGCCCTCTACGGTCCTGGTCGAATCGACAGTTCTCTCCGGTATAGAAACCGCCGCACCGACCGGCGGTGGCGGAGCCAACTGGTCAACATACTCTATCGATATTCCTGCTGCTCCGATTTCTTCGATCGATGGTCACGAACTGTGGGTAATCGCTGAATGTGATAGCTACAACTACATTAACGTCCCAGGTGTTTCTGCACCTCCAGCCTCTGAACCTTTGGCTGCGTTCTACAGATTTCCGTTGTTTATCGCAGATACTCCTTACAACACCTGCCCGGTTATCGATGACGTGTATGATGATGTCATGGGCCCGGGTGGGGGTATGCTTGAGTTTGTTCCTTCGGGCACGGGTATAATCACCTATACCTGCGATGCACACGATGTTGATATGGACACCCTGACATTCACCTGGTATATAACCGATGATGGTGTCGCGCTCGATACATCGACAGATGGTATCCCGGGTAACGCTATCGACTGGTATCTCAATTTCGGTCATGGTCAGTGGGACCTTTACGTGGGTGTAGATGATGGTTCGTGCGAGACCTTCGGTGGTCCGTACGATATCTGTGCCAACGATACTGGTGCAGCAGCCGTTGCCGGAGAACCCGAACCAAGGTCAGACAGTGTCCAGACATACGATGTCCAGGCTTATACTGATACGGATGGCGATACACTCAGTTGGGATTGGACCATTACGGATGTAAGTACCGGCGATCCCGTAACAACAGGTTGGACAGATAACTTTGATGGCTCAATCGAGGTTGACTGGACTGCGGTTGGTGCCGTGTATTTTGATGAGTACACAATCGACTGTGATATTATCGACATATGCCAAACCATTCCCGCTGATACGCTTGATATTACAATCATTGATCTTTTTGAGGAGCAATTCGATACGAATCCAGGTGACTGGGCGTATGCTTACTACCAGTACTGGTCGGGTTGTTCCAACCCAACGGTAGGCTACTCAACTGCATCACCCTGGCACACCGCCACGGGCTCAATCCGGTACCCGCCAGGTGCTGGTGGAAGCAACGGTGGCAGCCTGCAGACAGTTGTAACTCCTCCATTCTATATATCTGTCAGTGCCTCAGAGGTATTCTTAAGGATCTGGGCCTGCGAGGGATTTGCTGACTCCTGGGACGGATACATGAATTCGAACTTCAAGATTGTCGAATCCTCAACTCCTGGTCTTTCTCCGTTCATCAGCGGCGACCCAGCACCACTACCTGCCGGTGGCGCTTACCTGCAGAACTCACTCGCTCACGGCAGCTCCGGATGGGATATCTACCAGAACAGTCCCTGCTACATCGGTCCTCTCGCTGGCCAGCCTGGTTGGACAGGTGACAAGGGCGGTGGTGAGAACCCGGAAAGCCTGACCATGTACCTTGACCTGATCATCCCGGCCAGCTTCTTCGGCAAGACCGTCAAGGTCGCTTTCCAGTATTCACCCGACTGGTGCGGTTTGTCCTCTGGTGGAGCTTTCTCGATGGATGATTTCGAGCTCTGGACCAACTAACAATTCCTGATTAGCATTGATTCCTTCGTCCGGCTTTCCAGCCGGGCTTTTAGACCAATCACACTTAACAGGTATTTTTTGCTAACTGTATTTCCGGAGTTCTCATGGTGGCCCCTCGTAAAATCGGCCTGAGCGCCAGCGAAGGCAGGTTTTAGGAGGGTCTGATACGAATCGATATTTAATTAATGGGATTAGTCTTACGTGTTCCGGGCATGGTTTGTATCCTGGAAGTGGTGGTTTTCTATGTGCCGATACAATGCCGGTGGGACATATGTCTGCAAGGGCGGACCTGTTTTCCGGGCGGATCTACTCGCCGAACTACCGGCCGAATACTGAAAATAGCTGGAATCCGGCTCTCCTTCCTGATTTAATATTACCTCATCAAATAATATTATAGTTGTCCTCCCATGGGATTATCCCATTTCAAATTATCTGGGTTATAGAAAAATATTGCAAGCATTCGTAAACTAACTTGTTGAATCAATAATTTTATGCTACCGTATATAATGAGTCTCAAGGTTATCAATCGGCAAGATAGTTGGTAATGGTGGGTTTCTATCTATAATTACTGTATTCAGGATTCTTCGGTAAGCAATTTTAATATCGGTAAAATATAGTCAAAGTAGCTATAAAACAATAAATTCTGCTGTTATGGGAAAATTATGGTTAATGCGCTAGGGCGTTAATAATAAAATATTGAAAAATGCATAAGGAGGCAACAGTATGAATCGATGGACAGTTCTTTTCGCGGCGATTATGTTCAGTTTATTCGTTGCGATAGGATGTTCTGGAGGCGGCGGAAGTCCTGTGGCGTCGCCTGCCGGTCCGGAAATCACATCCGGATCAAACAATTCAGGACAAATACAACAGCCAAACACATCATTGCTCGGTTACTTCGATGTCTATCTCGATGTCGGAAACCAGACAATGGAGGTCGTTGAGGATCGTACGGCGAGCTATACGATCAACATCGTTCCGTTTC
>CBDURU010000006.1:0-61491 GCA_965369865.1 uncultured bacterium
CAGGAGAACTCCGTCTCTCCTTGACTTTACTTACCATGGATGTCCCCGGTGTTGACACTGAATTTCAAATCCGATAATCGCGAAAATCATTCAACCCCCCCTCCCCCAACCTCCTCGACTTCATAAAGCTCCCTGTACACTCCCGGACGCGACATCAGCTCTTCATGTGTGCCGCGATCGACAACCCTCCCACCCCTTAAAACAATAATCTCACTGGCATTTCGAATTGTCGACAACCGGTGGGCGATTACAAATGTGGTCCGTCCTTCCATCAAAACTTCCAATGCAGACTGGACAATCTTCTCACTTTCGGTATCAAGGTTCGAAGTGGCCTCATCCAGGATAAGAATTTTCGGGTCTTTCAATATCGCGCGGGCGATCGAAATCCTCTGCCTCTGCCCGCCACTCAGCCTGGTTCCGCGTTCTCCCACAACGGTGTCATATTTATTTTCAAGCTGCATGATAAAATCGTGTGCGTTTGCATTTTTTGCCGCCTTAAATATTTCATCGTCCGACGCGTCCAGCTTTCCATACGAGATATTTTCTCGTACGGTGCCGTGAAACAGGATCGTTTCCTGCGGGACTATCCCAAGCTGTATCCTCAGGCTTTTCTTTTTTAATTTCCGCACATCGATTCCATCAATCAGCACTTCACCTTCATCGACATCGTAGAACCTCGGGATCAGTTTCGCGATTGTCGATTTTCCCGCACCCGATGGCCCCACAAACGCGATCGCATGGCCCGGATCAGCTTTGACGCTTATATTGCTCAGGACCTCATCGCCGGTTGGGTAGGTAAAACTGACATTCCGGAACTCAACCCGACCATCGCATTTACCAATTTCAATTGCGTCATCCAAATCCTTGATAGCCGGCTCGATATGGAGGAAAGCGAATATCCTGTCCGCCGCCGCCAGTGTGTCCTGGAATGCCATCCACGTTCTACCGAGCTTGTTTGATTCGGTATATGTCTTATGCAGCAGTAAAATTATCAGAACGAGATCACCCGAGGAGATCGGATATATCGTGACTAGATTCCACAACACGGTCCCGCTCTCAGGAACGGATGTCTGCCACGAACCCACCAGAATAAGTACCGCGAGCCCGAGTCCCGCGAACAAATTCAACGTCGGCGCGAGGAAAGCCTCGATTTTCGCGCGATACAGTTCGGCTTTAAAGGCAGCCTTGTTGAATCTCGCGAATTTGATTATTTCCCAGGCTTCATTCGCGAACGATTTAACGATCTGGATCGCGGAAATCCCTTCCTGCAATTCACCGGACACATCCGCGAGCGACTGCTGTACCCTCGATGCCGCTTTTCGGCCAAGTTTCGCTGCTGCATGCACTATGAGAACGATGGGCGGGATTACTAGCATCGAGGTCAATGTAAGCTGCCAGCTTGTATATAACATCAATCCAACCGAAGCCAGAATCAGTACCGGTGATTTCAACAGCCCCGCAAGCTGCTTTCCCGCAAATTCCCTGATCCTGAGCACATCGGTTGTTACCCAGCTCATGATAGCGCCGGTACGTCGCGATTCGAAAAAATCCAGCCCGAGCCGCTGGAGGTGTCCGAAAATATCCTGCCTGAGCTTCAGGATCATCGCCTGCCCGTTAAGGTTCGTAAGGTAGAGTTCTGCTCCCTTCAAAATCCCCTGTGCCAGCATCAGAAGAACTATCACAATGACAATACGCTTTGCTTCCGGGAAAATTAGATCGACATTCTCCTGTGCGATCACGTTGTCGGTAAAATCCCTGACCATCATGATCAGGAGAATATCCGCTCCGGCGGCCAGGATGACGACAATAAACCATATACCAATCCAGAAACTCTGCTGTTTCAGGCGTTCAAAAAGCAGCCGCGGCGTCTTGCTGCGATCGTACTCAAGCTCTTCAGGTTTTTCAGACAGGTTAGTCATTTTTTAACAGCTTATTTTAATTCTCCCAGGTTCTCCGTTCTGCATTTTATTTCAACTTTAATATTAGCTTGCCGACTCGGCTATCTATCACATATTTTTCAGGCTTTTACATTATAAGAACTAATTTAAAGATATGGGAGATAAAACTCTCCATCTTTCACCTGTACGTAAACACCCCACTCAAAATTTAAATATCTACGGAAACAATCTCTCATTTCATCACCAGCCCACTCAGCTATTATCTCTTGTCCTTCTTCATCTATTTTTACATAATAAAAAATAATATTCTCTCTATAATCGTGTGATTCAATAATTGAAGCATAAGGTATAATTTTACCTACAATTTCATCGTGACCACTAAGGTTGCCTGTACATAATTGACTATAATCCCTATCACTTGCCCTGTTTTGAGTTTCTATCCAATCAAAATCTTCGATTAGCATATGGCAACCAACCTCAATAGCGTAGTCTTCCATTGCTTTATCATTAAATAGGGTCTTATTACATGAAAATAAGATGCAGGATATCACCAAAGTGATTACTTTTAATCTGGTAAATTTATCTTTATGATATTTCATGTGTTTTCCAGAACTTCGCTAAAGACAATCTAAATACACTCGATCCGTGAAACTAATCCAATCAAATACACACCCCTTCTTAGCATTACTAAACTGCGCATGGTGAAAGCATGTTTATTAGTTTGTAGGGGCGCTGCTTGCTGCGTCCCTGATGGGCAGAGCAAGCACTGCCCCTACAGAAAAATTACGTAACTTCACGCGGCTTAATAAATTAAGGCTTCCAGATTCTCCATTCTGCATTTTATTTCAACTTTGATATTAGCTTGACATCCCGCTCGCGTCACTCCCTCGGATTCCCAGTCACCGGCTTCCTCTTTATAAATCCCCTCTCATAAAAATACCACAGCATTTTTTCAAACGACTCCCGTAACGGGGTAAATGTCAGTCCAAGCTCCCGGACAGCTTTCTCGCTCGTATAAAACGGCGGCAGGGCAGTCATCATGGCGCCGCCGCGTGTCAACACCGGGGCCATTCCGGTCACACGATCCGACATCCATTCCATTAATCCACCCGCCCACGCCGCCATACCCGGCGACACCTTCACCTTTATTTTCGGTATACCCATTATTTCGGATGTCAGATCAAAAAGTTCCTTCAACATCATGTTCTTGTTGGTAATTATATAACTTTCCCCGATCCGGCCCTTTTCATATGCTAAGAGATGCCCTTCACCACAGTCATCGACATCTATCACACTGAATCCACCATCGTAATAAACCGGAACCTTGCCATTGATAAAATCGATATACATCTGCCCCGTTGGTGTCGGCTTGATATCCCCCCACCCTACAGGCGCCGATGGATGAGTGATAATCACCGGTGCCCCTTCAGCGATTAATTCTCTCGCTGCCTGGCAGGCGAGATGTTTTGATTCCGTATATGGATCGGAAGTGAATCCCAGGTTCCATGGAACAGTCTCGTCGGATGGTTTACCATCCTGGCGATACCCGATTGCCGCCACCGATGATGTATATACAATTTTTTCGACCCCGGCATCCATTGCGGCACGAATCAACTCTCTGGTACCCTCTACATTTGTTTTCATAAGAAGGTCGAGGTCCCGGACCCACATCGAATACAGCGCGGCAAGATGAAAAACCGCATCGACCCCATCACATGCTTTCCGGAGGCTATCCGGGTCTGTGAGATCGCCCGGCACCCTTTCAAAATCAAGATGCTTAACCTGGTCGATATATTTGTCCGACCTCAGCATCAGGCGAAGTTCGATACCTCGACGGGCACAGGCATCCGCCACCGCGCGCCCGATAAACCCTGTCGCTCCGGTTATAAGGACTTTAGTCATATTTAAAAACCCCCCTGGACTTGATCCAGAGGGAGAATCGTACCATTTTCAGACTGCTTGATACCTCTGTCAGATCGCCAGTTCCCGCTCAATTCCAAATGGTAATACTAGCTGATTCTCTGTAAATCCCCTGACCACCGGGGATTTTTCAACCCCGGTTTTGCCTTTCACAAGGATGTACTTCAACGCCTTCTGTGGGACCCTACCTAGTTTCTTGAAATCATCTATCGACCCAAGCCCACCCGAGTACCTCGACTCCATTATCCGTTTCGCGAAGGTTGGTCCGATTCCCGGAATCCTCAAAAGCTGGCTTTTCTCGCACCTTGTTATTTCAACCGGGAAAATTTCCGGATGCGCGTTCGCCCAGGATTCCTTTGGATCAATTTCCAGGTCGAGACGGCCTTCATTATTAAATAAAAATTCATCCGGGCGCCAGCCATACTGGGCAAGTAACCGATCCGCCTGGTACAAACGGTGCGACCTTTTTGGATTTTCGGCTGTCCGATCCTGAAGCGGAGTTCCCATGACTGGATTAAACGTAGAATAGTAAACCCGTCGGAATTTCAATTCCCTGTACAGATACTCCGTCGCGGTAACCAGCGCGCGGTCATTCTCACCAGGATCATCGGAACCGCCAACCACGAACTGTGTAACCTGCCCAACACGTTTCGGAATCTTCCCCTTTCGCCTTAGGGTCTCGATCCACTGCATCTGCTTCAAAATCGAGTTCTGAATTGTTTTGTTCGGTGCGATATTCTTGAGTGCACTCTCGCTTGGAGCTTCCATGTTGACACTCAGCCTGTCGGCATATTGTCCTGCAGCCTCGATCAGGTCTATTGATGAGCCTGGCAGAATTTTCAAATGTATATAACCGTCAAACAGGTATTTCTCCCTGATAATCCTGGCAGTGTCGACAATTTGAGTCATTGTGCTCCTGATATTTTCACCAATACCCGATGACAGAAATAATCCCTCGACAATCCCGGCATCGACCATTTCGATTGTCGTCGACGCCAGCTCATCCGGGGTCAGGGTTTCCCGCTGCCGGTCCGAATCTTTTCTGAACGCGCAATACTTGCAATTAAACTGGCAATGGGATGTCTGCAGCACTTTCAGTACCGGCATAGGACGGCCGCAGTTGCTTACATAAGAAACTCCCGGCACCCTCCTCATATGTTCCGGGGGAGCTAATTGATTCATATCCGGGCTTGAAAACCCCGACTTCAAACCCCTGGTCAATCCATTTGTACGATACAAATTTCCCGGATGTGTAGCGTCCTCAGCGCAAGTCAGGTCGAAAATTGCGCCCTGAGAAAGAAGATCGAGTTTATCCAGGCAATTTAAACCCATCCTATAAATATGTTTAGCATATTGGCTCCCTGCTGTCAATGATATATATAGAATAACATCCTCCCCACTTGCCCCCGTCCGGCCTCTCGCTTACCATGTCGATAGAATTCGATAAGGACTTCCGAGCAGCCAGGATATGGACGCAAGAGAGAAAAAGGAAATTATCAAACGCTACACCGAACGCTATGAAAAACTCGGCCGTACTGTACAAACACTCGGATCCGGCACCGATGAGCACCAGACCATACGATACCGCGTGCTTTCGGAGATCGCCGACCTCGGCGGGCAGCGGGTGCTCGATGTCGGTTGCGGATTCGGTGGATTCCTCGATTACTGCCGTCATTACGGACAGCCAATGACATACACTGGAATGGATATCGTACCGGTACTTCTGCATGAGGCCCGAATAAAACATCCCGATGGGAAATTCATTGAGATGGATGTCCTCGATGCCCCTGATGACATGGAATTCGATTATGTCGTCTCCAGCCAGGGTTTCAATAACCGTTTCAGGTATTCCGACAACTGGGACGTGATGCGGGAGGTAATCGCGAAATGCTTCAGACTTGCGAAAAAAGGAGTCGCCATCGACATGATGAGCACATATGTCGATTTCCGGGACGATCACCTCTACTATTTCGATCCCTGTAAGGTTTTCAATTTCGCGAAAAGCCTCACAAAACGGGTTACTATCCGTCACAATTACCCTTTATTCGAGTTCTGTGTTTACCTGTTTCCGGATTTCGAAGGCTGGCGCGAAAAGGATAAGAATTGATCCGGCGGCAAACAAACCAGCAACATGCATGACTTCCCGATTCTCATAACTGTCGATGTTTGCGACGGCGCGTACGATACAACCGAGCGTAAACCCCGGTTTGATGATTTAATGGACTGCCTGCCGGAACTCCATAACCTCCTGAAAAATTTAATTAAAGAATCCACCGCCGAAAAAATTACACCGGTAACATGGTTTGTACGGGCTGACATGCAGGTCAACGAAGCGACCGGCAGTGTTACGGGTCTCATCGAAGGCTGGCCTGAGTTCTGGAATGATGTCCATTCATCCGGGGGTATTCTCGGATGGCATCCGCATCTCTATGAAAAAGATTCCGGAAAATGGCGTCCAATCCGCGACCCCTTGAAACTGAAATCGGAAGCTGAAAAAATATGGACGGGGATTTCCCAAAGCGGCTGGAGACCAAAAGTTTGCAGGATGGGTGAATCGGTCGGATCCGACGAACTCATGATATTTCTCGATTCGATCGGAATTATCGCGGACTGTTCCGCGTTGCCTGGCAGAAAGCGCGCAGACATCGATCGTGCATTCGACTGGGAAAGCACGCCCCATGAACCCTACCATCCTGACCGTAACGATCATAGAAAACCCGGCCCCGATCCCCTTTCCATCCTTGAAATCCCATTCACAATGGCGAACATCAGGGCGCCATATGATCCCATGGACAAACCTGATTCTGAGATTCTCCGCTACATTGACCTTTCATATGATCCCGTACGGTTGAAGAAGTCATTTCCAAACTTGATAAAATCCACAGGATATTTGGTGGCGGTAATTCATCCTATGCAGGCAGCCGGATTAGAGGTCCCGGATGAAGGGCTGGTTTTCGGTGGCCTGGACGTCGTCCGTGAAAATCTTTGGAATATAATCGACGCAGTTGAAACTTCAGGCGTAAAGGTGGTTCTTTCAAACGTTGAAAAATTTATTGGCAGGTAACCTAAATTCACTCTTGTCCAATATAAAATTTCCTCCAATGGTTTGAAGTAAGGATTTTCCCTAAGTGCCGTTAGCTTCCAGCTATCGGATAACAAGTGCCGACTGCATCCTGCAGTTGGGTTTTTTACGTACCGTTAGCTTCCACCGAAAAACCAGCCAAACGTGCAGACCTTTACCCGTAAAATGTGATCCAGCCGTCCGGATGCATTATCCTATCGGCTAACCTTGTCCAAAATCAGATTATCTTGGACAGCAGTAACCTGAACTCTATAAAATAATTATCCGTACAAACATTCGCGGTCGGCCATACTCCGTGTATAATTACCCAATCCAGATTCGTAGCATCTGTAAGCCCATGGTGACATCTATGGCTCGTCTAAAAGCATTTCGGCTAATCTTATTCTTACTCTCATCCCTGATAATTATTCTGGCAACCCAAATCTCTTGCGGAAAAAAAGCCCCAACAACCGGATCCGAATACCAGAGATGGTCCGACACCAACCGTGCGATTGTCGGTATCTTCGATGTGGCAATGGAATCATTCTATGGCGCGAACATGCGTATGCCTGCCTCCCTGGATGACCTCGACCGTTCCGGCTGGCTTTGGTTTTATCCGGTTGCCCCGGATTATGCCCGCGGCTTTGAAATCGTCGACCGTCCGCTCGATCAATGGGAGGACGACAGGGAGAAGGTCCATTTCAGCCTCTCGGGTTCCGGCTACGATTACTACTATTTCATATGGAAATCGGAGGAGAGCACCGAACATCAGCAGGAATCTATCGGAAGTTCAAACGCTGAATCCCGTTATGATCGGCACCGGTCATTCGACCCCGACTCAGGGAGATACAACATCCACAATCCCGGCTACCTCCGGCAGCTTCTTGCGTTCAATTTATCGAGACAACTCATGCGACGGTACTACACCGAATTCAACAGCTTTCCGTCACGTGCGGAAGAACTTTACAACGCCTGGTTTGAGCCTCGGCCGGATGCCCTTGCGATGCTGCAGAATATCCCCGAGGGCAATCCTTACACCGTCTACGTTGGATTTAAAAGCGAACCTGACATGGGGATAATGTATTTTGAGGTTGTACGTCCCGACCGGTCTGTTTACATTCAGCAGAGGGTTTTCAAGATCGATACCATGGGCAACGCTTGGACCGTTATCGAAACCCTGTTACCGGAGGATGACAATATCGAAAAAGAGGACACGATTATGTTCATCGATTCCACCCTCCCAAACTGGGGAATCGGGTAATCACGTTTCCACTTCAGACAACAGGATTTGAGACCCTACAATCAATCTAATCGCAACACTAATCGCGTGGCGTCGACACGCTGAGTGAGACATCCCCATCTCGCACGCCTGGAAATTCTTCGGGTCGAACGTGCTTGTCGACGTATATTAATGCAAAATATGTCCAATCAGTTTTTTTTAATCTATTTAACACCCCTAAATCGCGTGGCGGCGACACGCTGAGTGAGACATCCCCATCTCGCACGCCTGGAAATTCTTCGGGTCGAACGTGCTTGTCGACGTATATTAATGCAAAATATGTCCAATCAGTTTTTTTTGCGATTATTTTCAGTCAATATAAATCATTGCAGATGTCTTCAAGGCACAAAGATCGGTTTTTAATCGAATTTAATAAAGGGATACCAGCCAAACACCGGACCCATGAAACGGAGATATAGATGACAGAGCCAGAAAGTAAAAAAAAGACTAAACGGGTTGTCAGCGGTATGCGTCCAACCGGACCACTGCATATCGGACACCTTCATGGCGTGCTTGAGACCTGGTGTAATATGCAGGACGATTACGACTGTTATTTCTTCATTGCCGATTTTCATGCACTCACTACCTGGACCCCCGATTCCAAAGTGAAAGATAACGCGATGGAAGTAGCTCTCGACTGGCTCGCGTCCGGTCTCGATCCCGAAAGAAGCGTAATCTTCCGCCAGTCCGACATCCCGGAGATCCCCGTATTTCACCTGGCACTGTCGATGTTTTCACCCGTCGGATGGTTACTGCGAATGCCGACCTACAAGGAGCAGGTCGAGCAGCTCAGGATCGAATCTCCAAATTACGGCTTCCTCGGATATCCCGTCCTTCAATCGGCGGATGTCCTGATGTACGAAGGCGATCTTGTGCCAATCGGAAAGGACCAGGCCCCGCACCTCAATTTTACTGTCGACCTTGCTGAATCGATGGTTGCCAAGTTCGGGAATTTGTTCCCGGTGCCCGACTACCTTCATTCAGAATTCGCGGTCGTTCCCGGCTCCGACAATCGAAAAATGTCGAAATCCTACGGGAACGTGATCAACATCAAGGACACCGAGAAACAGACCTTGAAAATCATCAAGTCGTTTTACACGGACCCATTGAAACCATACATGGGCGACCCGGGACATCCGGATGCTTGTCCGGTATTTTACCTCAACAAGATTTATATCAAGGACCCCGACGAACTCCGGAAAATCCGCGAGACATGCGAATCGGGTGAACGCGGATGCGGGCAGTGCAAGATTGAGCTCGCTGAAGCATGCAACAATAACCTTCGACCCGTACGCCGGAAACGCGAGGAGCTGGCACAAAATCCAAAAGAGGTTGAGAAAATCCTCAGTGACGGTGCGAGTAAAGCCCGAAAAATAGCGGGGAAGGTTCTTAAAAAAACCCTTAAAGCAGTCGGAGTCCGGTGAACGAAAATTTAAAAATCAGGTCGAAAATTACCATATATCCCCTTGGATCGATGGGATGGATTCCAGGGTTAGGGATGGAAACCATATGCTATTGCTTTTTTCATGGTGACGAAATTTTTATTCTCGATGCCGGGACGGGGATTTCTAGATTGCTTGAATTACGGGAATCGCTGTTCAGCCGGCAGATGTCGACACTGAAACGTGCCCGTATTTTCCTCAGCCATTACCATTTCGATCATTGTGTCGGGCTTTTCTGGCTCCGGGCGCTGCTACCGGGAATTCCAGTTACAATTTATGCTCCGGGACAGCCAGTATATGGCAAACCCGCCCTTGATATCCTTGGCGATTTATTCAAGCGGCCGTATTCGCCGAAAGATTTCGATGAGCTTATTCCAAGTGTCAGTGTAATTAATGTCGACACGTCCGGGTTTACTGTTGAGACCGGGGAAGGATCGATTAATGTTAAAGTTAAGCTGAATCCAAAACATTCGGACCCTACGGTCTCGTTCCGGTTCAATGACTGGTTTGCGTATGTAACGGATACGCCCCCTGAAGAGGAGACCATTCGCTTCGTGAGGGGTGTGAATGTGTTGCTCCACGAAGCTTATTTCGATTCATCCGACCTGTTCACCGATGCTGATGATGATCTAGAAATCCATGTCGGTGGACCGCATACCGGATCGTTTGGAGCCGGACTTGTGGCTTTACGGGCGGGGGTTGAACGTTTATATCTGATTCACCATAATCCGGAGAGCACGCTTGAAAAAATTGAAAATTCAGCAAGGCTTGTTACGGCGGAGCTTGGGATCGACTGCCGGTCATCTAAGGACCTTGAGGAAATTGAAATAGATTTCTAAAACCTATCACACTTAACAGGCATTTTTTTTACTAACTGTATTTCCGGAGTTCTCATGGTGGCCCTCATGGCGGTTCTCATGGTAGCCCTCATGGTAGCTCTCATGGTAGCTCTCATGGTGGTTCTCATGGTGGCCCCTCATAAAATCGGCCTGAGCGCCAGCGAAGGCAGATTTTAGGAGGGTCTGATACGAATCGATATTTAATTAATGGGATTAGCCTAAGATCATTCCGCTTTTCTGAATGTCCAGGGAACGCTGTAGGAGAGCATTGACAGGATTTCCTGGTCCGACATGGGAAGTGTCTCACCAAGTGCCGTTCCCGCTATCGACCACGTGTAGTCCTTCTCTGTCTCCAGAAAATCATAGATCGGCTGGACCAGGTTAAATTCGGTTAATGTATAATTCAACGGCAGATAGAATGGAATTTCGCCGCCCATCAAACCCGTAATTCTCATCACGTAATTCAATGCCCCAACGCTTTCGGTCCAGTCGAAAATATCATTGACAGCCATTTCGGTATTGTGTGCAGGAAGTATCAACTCCGGTGCTGTGTACTTAAGAAAATAGCTTTTTTCACTCCAGTATTTCTGCCCGCTTATCATCGACGCGACCGACCATTCCCACAATCCGTCCGGTGCCCTGAGTTCCATGAATGTAAATGGAAGGTAGAACTCGTTGATCATTCCAAGGTTAAAGCCCCCTTCGGGAAGCAGCTTGAAATGCTCACCATCGATCCATAGGTCGATCCAGTATGCGGATGGGTTCGTGCCGGATGCCGGGACATATTGGAAATACAGATTTTCCCCCAATGTATAGTTATGGCCGGGTTCCGGTGCGAGTAACTCCGCGGCCTTGGGATGATCTTCCACGTACTCGGTCATAATTGTATTTGCCGCGACCGCCCATGATTCCGATGTCAGACCACTTGCGATTTGTGTGGCGTTTACGGTAATCACAACATCCTTCCCCGCATCCTCTGGCCCGAACTGAATATATTCCTTGTTCTCATACTGGTTGGTCGTCTCGTACATCAGATCGCTCGTGGCCTTATCGTAAACGCGGAGATCGAGATTGCTGATTTTCCATGAAACCCCGGATTTATGCTTGTTATAAACCAGCACTACACGGTCGCCGTCCTGGACATTCAAAATCGAGAATGTCGTGTTGTCGCCGGAGTTATGAAATGTACCGGAAAATGTGTCCGGAATATGTTCGTACGCCGACCACGCGTCGAGTGAGCCGAAGCCCGCGTAGTAATCGGGACCGGTAGTTCCCGGGCTTGATGTGTAGTCTTCCGCGGTTGCATAGGTCAGTGCCCTTAGCTCTATTGAACTTGTGACACCGGCACTCAACAAACTGGCAGCGAATCCGGAGAAATGCGGCGCCGCGCATGATGTCCCTGGGAAGTTGCCCCATCCACCGCTCGATGAAGGCGACATGGCCTGCGTTGGCGCCATGATTTCAGGCTTCAGGCGATCTTCGCTGCCGCCGGGCCCGTAGCATGGGCCGTATTTGCTGTTCGTATAATATGTGTCGTCGTCGCGAAGTCCGGTATCGTGATCGACAATCCCGGCTACCGATACGCCGTTCCAGCATACTGCCGGCTTATCGTTTATCTGATCTTCTTCGCATCCGAGATTTCGATTTCCCGTTCCAAGCGACCAGGTGACGTCATACAGGTCGATCGTATTGTCCACCCATTCTGATATCATGTCGAGACCGTCGCGCTGGTGGCAGTTGTATATAAAAATCATGCTGAAGTTTATGATTTCCGCATCGTTAGCCCCTCCTCCGCCAAGGGCAGCCCAGTCGTAAGCGTGCATCAGCGCTTCCAGCCCGTCATAACCGGAGCAAAATTTTGCGTTATAGTAAGTATCGATTCCCCATGCCATCCCGCGATTCGTTGGGTCCTGCGATGCCACCACCCCGGCGGTGTGAGTTCCATGGTCCCCGCTGTCGCCCGGATCGCAGCCGGTTGCGTAATCGGGAAACGTGCCCGATTGAAGGTCAAGTCCGATAAATGCGTCGTGCTCCGCATAAACCCCGGTATCTATCCCCATGACAGAAATTCCCTCACCCTGGAAACCCATGTTCCACAGGGTTTCGGGATATGCGTTTGGCCGTAGCTTCATGGTCTGCGAGGTGGTTTCGGTAACAGGAATTGCTTCGATGTCTTCAAAAATATCGTGTACTTCCGAAAGCGCCCTTATCTGGGTGATTGATTCCCGGGGAGCCTTCACGCAGAGTGAATTAATTACCAGGTCCCTAAATGTGACTGTCGTTCCCGGGATGGATTCAATTTTTTCAATCGCGTTGCGCTGGATATCGTCGAGGGAAGCTCCAAGCAGGGATCTTATGTAATCCGCGCGCTGTTCCTTCAGGTCGAGAATTATGTTGACTAGGGAACCGACCTGGGATTGAACGGTTACCGCATATGGGTTGTCCCTGTTATTACGGTAGATTTCCTTGATCTGGTCGGAAACCTGGCGGATCTGGGGAAATGCCGTGTCAGCCGATTCGATGGCGCTGGTGTAGAGGTCCGGAGGAGTGCCTGTCAGGGTTACGATCAGGTTTACATCTTCCGGCACTGGTACATAAGCCGTTGAGGCGGAATTTTCAATCGAAGGGGATGTCGGGGTTGATGATTTTGATGAGCATCCGATTGACAGTAGGATTGAAAAAAGTGCCAGAAGGGATAAAGCACACATAAGTTTAAAAAGCTTCATCATGGTAATTCTCGCTTTTATTTAGATATAAAGAGACGTGTAAATCCTATCACACCGGGTGGATTCAGGCAATGTTCAGGAATTTTATGTCGCAGATATTTTGTAATGATGCAATTCTAAATATGTCCAATCAATTTTTACTTATCTAAAATAACGACCCAAAACGCGTGGCGTCAACCTAATCGGGTGCCGTTAACAAGCTCAGTGAGACATCTCCATCCCCCAAGCCTTTAAAAATCTCCGTGTCGATCGTGCTTGTCGACGTAAATCACAAATAACGACCCTAATCGCGTGGCGTCAACCTAATCGGGTGCCGTTGACAAGCTGAGTGAGACATCTCCATCCTCCAAGCCTCGAAAATCTCCGCGTCGAACGTGCTTGTCGACGTAAATCACAAATAACGACCCAAAACGCATACCATCGACACGCTAAGATCGGGGACATCTCTTTTCGCCCGTCGAAAAGCAGGTGTCCCCATCAATGCTATTTTTGCCCACCCCTAATCGGGTGCCGTTGACAAGCTCAGTGAGACATCTCCATCCCCCAAGCCTTTAAAAATCTCCGTGTCGATCGTGCTTGTCGACGATTTTACAACTAACAAAAAAAATCGGGTGCCGTTGACAAGCTGAGTGAGACATCTTCATCCCCCAAGCCTCGAAAATCTCCGCGTCGAACGTGCTTGTCGACGATTATTCCCCCTCGTGGTATCATTATTATTACGAACCATACAAGCCCGACTGTTGTCTACCGTATGGGGCGGATTACTTTGTAATTATGGACTTATTCATTGACTGGTTGAATCGAGCGTTTGTACTGGGCCAGCTTAGGCTGTATTACTGGCTGCCCGGAGTGCTTCTCCTCGCAATTCCCGCCATAATCGCAATTTATATCAATTTCCAGAAAAACCGTAAATGGCGAATCCGGTATCCGGTTACATCCACACTGGCCAGAATTCCGGGTGTCAGAAAATTTCGCAGGCCATCAAGGCATATGGCGGTAATTTTCCGAATCCTCGTTATCATGCTTGTGATCCTCGCGGCTATGCGTCCGCAGATGGGTAAAACCCGTGAGAAAATCACTACCGAAGGTATAGACATTTTTCTTATCCTTGATATTTCTTCTTCGATGCTCGCCGAAGATTTCAGTCCCAACAGGGCGGAAGCGGCGAAGGAGGTCCTTGGGGATTTTGTCGGCCGGAATCGTAATGACCGGATCGGATTCGTGGTTTTTGCGGGCCTTGCGTTTACACAGTGTCCGCTCACGACCGATACGGTAATCCTCGAAGAATTTATCAGCCAGATAAAAATTGGTGATATCGGCAAGGATGGTACCGCGATCGGCGATGCGATCGTGACTGCGGCTGCCAGGTTTCCCGACCAGGATGTCGAGAGCAGGGTGATGATCCTTCTCACTGACGGGGAACATAATTCAGGAGAGTTTGACCCGGAAACCGCGGCTCGAATCGCGAACCGTACCGGCGTTAGAATTTATACAATCGGTGTTGGAAGCCGGGAGCCGACACCCATACCCGATCCGACTAATCCCGGTAATTACCTGAAGGATTATTTTGGTCGCCTCGTGTATACACAGCTCGATGAGGAATCGCTCCGGGACATCGCTCATATTACAGGCGGCAAATATTTCCGTGCCGAAGATGAAAATGCGTTGAGGGAAATTTACGATGAGATCGCACTGCTTGAAACCCATGAGATTGAGAGCCAGAGGTTTACAACTTACGCTGAATTGTTCCAGTTTGTACTTGTAGCCGCACTGGTAATGCTGTTGCTTGAGCTGATTTCGAGACAGGTCTGGGGGAGGGCGCTGCCGTAGGATTTGCATTATGAGTTTCTATTCATCCACATTACTGCTGCTTCTTGTTCTTGTACCGGTCCTGTTTATAGCCGCACTTGTACTCGAACGTGCACGCGAGAGAACTCGAAATACTTTCGCCTCACCCGATCTTTTCGCTCAAATCGCGAATATCGAACCATCCTCAAGGGGCAAATGGCGGACTTTTTTCACTGCGATAGCCCTTGCCCTGATGCTGGTCGCGCTCGCTCGTCCACAGGGGGGGGAGAAGATTGTCGAGGAGGAGGTTGAAGGAATTGATATACTCATGGTCATTGATATTTCGAAATCCATGGACGCGCGTGATTTATACCCCACACGCCTTAATGCGATCAAGGACGTGGTTTACGATTTCATCGATTCAAGTTACGGGGATCGTATCGGGATTGTCGCGTTCGCGGGTGAGGCTACTGTAGTGTGTCCATTGACAAACGACCACGGAAGTGTATTAAGTTTTGTAGACCGGCTCACAACAAACGAGAACCTTCCGCCGGGAACCGGAATCGGAAACGCGATCCGTCTCGGGATTAATCGATTCCGGGATACCGAGACCGGGAGGGTAATGATTCTTCTTACCGACGGTGAAAATAATAAGGGGATCGAGCCCCTGGATACATTGAACACTGCCGTCAACGAGGGTGTCAGGATATATACGGTCGGGATCGGCACCCAGAACGGCGCACCGCTCCCGGAATCCGAACAGCCGGTTATCGGGCGGACAAGGTTCCGGACAGACGACCAGGGAAATGAAATTACCGTGGGACTGGATGTGGATACTCTAAGGAAAATAGCTGAAGAGACCGGTGGACATTATTTTCCCGTCTCCAACCAGGGAGAATTGAGGACCCTTTACACTCGTATCACGCATGAGGGTGAGACGGAATTCCTGTCGAGACGGATTGTCAGAAAAGATGAACTGGCACCGTATTTCCTGCTCCTGGCGGCTTTGTTTTTAATCATGGAAGCGTTCTATGCATACCTTATACCCGGGGAGGTTAAACATGCAAAAGCTCGTGTCTGACCGGATCCTGATCCGGGGATTTTATGTCAGTTTGAAGGTTATGCTGATCTTACTTGCGTTGTACGCGGTCGGCGCCTGGGATCTTCCGTTCCTTTCTCAACGTAACCGGGGAGATAATGATTTCGAAGCGGGCAGGTTCACTCTGGCAATCGAGCACTACCTGAAGGCTGTCGAACAGCAGGGGAACGACTGGGAGCTTCATTACAATTTAGGCACCGCTTATTACCGGACCGGAGACTATCAAAGCGCGGTTGATGAATTGAAAATTGCCTCACAGCTTGCCGAACGCGGGAGCGCATCCGACACCAACCGGGGAAAAATCCTCCATAACCAGGGGCTTGCGTACCTCCAGATGGACGATTGTGAAAACGCCGTCCGGGTCTTAACCGAAGCCGCAGAATTCGCGGGTCCCGATGATGATATCCAGACCAATTTTAGATTCGCCGAACAGTACTGTGCTGAGGATCCACCCGATCCTGAAAAATCTGAAGGCGAGGAAGAAAACGAAGGCGAAGGCGACGATGAGGATGACGAGCAGGGCCAGAACGATGAGGGTGAATCCAACGACGAGACCGAAGCGCAGGATGAATCCGATGCCGAGGAAGGCGACCAGGACCAGGGTGGAGAGAACGAAAACCAGGATAACAATGAGGGTGACAGGGAAGATGATGCGCAGGATCAGCAGGAAGGCCAGGATGAGGGACAGGACCAGAGTGACGATGGTACTGAGCAGTCCAGGGATGAACAGGAGGGAGAAGGTGACGAGGACAGCGATGATTCATCCGATACTGGAAGTGAAAATGAAAGTGAAAATGAGGGGGAGGATGAAAAACCGGGAGGAGATGAGGATTCGGATGATGAGCAGCGCGGTCAGGGGGGCAATGCTGACGAACGTGGTCCGAACGAGATCCCGAACGATGGTTTGAATATGTCTGATGCCACTATCCAGGACATCCTTGATTGGATGGCGAATCGGGAGAGAATGAACGCACCGCGGTATTTCAACAATCATCCCGCCGACGGGGATTTCCTCGATGATGAGTCGCTCGCCGACCTGCTGTACAGGCTTTTTTATGGTAAACCCGCTGAAGATGCTGACGATTTGCCCGATGACGGAATTGACTGGTAAAAATGTTCATTTTTAATTAATGCTATAGTGTATGTTGTGAGGTTACCAGTTTCATAGTATAATTAACCTGTTGCTGCGAGTGGGAGTGTAATTTGATTTGAACAGTGGAGGTCAAATATGGAGATTGCTACGGCGATCATTGGGGATGTGGTGATTTTGAAGCTGAATGGAGAGCTGAGATCGCGGGACGATGTGGCTATCCAATTCCAGAGTTTCCTTTATACCGGACGAAACAAGTTCATTATTAATTTTGAAAACGTTCGCGCCATTAACTCAATCGGTCTGAGCACGCTGCTTGAATTTAAACATCTCGCTGAAGCGGCGGGCGGTTCGATCATGCTTTGTTTGCTGCGGGATGAATTGAAAAGGATGCTGAATGTGACAAGGCTGGATGAAGTTTTCAACATTTTCGATGATGAGGAGATGGCTCTTTCAGGATTTATCAAGGGACTTCCAAAAATCACCAGGGAGTCAGCCATAAGCAGGTACAGAAACTAAACTTTAGGGCAGGTAAGGGTTTACTGAAAACTGTGGGGGTAAACCGCGATAGAACTGGGAATCATTTGATTGGACCGGATATTATGCCGGTTTTTTTGTTCGATTCATTGTAATTTTCAGGTGTTGGTTATATTGTTTTAACTTGGCAACCTTTTTGGAGTGAGATCAATTTAATGGTCAGTTCTAAAAATTTCCTGACGCTCAATGTAAAGGGCATGACTTGCGCAAGTTGTGTTTCGAGAATTGAAAAAGCGCTTGAGAACAGCAAGGGTGTCAATAGTGCTAGGATCAACCTGATGAGTGGAAAAGCCATAGTTGACGTTGAGCCTGGCACATCGGGTCATCTCCTTATCAAGGCTATTGAGGATATCGGATACAAAGCTACCATCTCGATTGGCGACGACTATGAAATCATCGAAAAGGAAAAGCATGAAGCCCTCCAGGGTCTCAAAAAGCGCGCTTTCATCGCTTTAGCCATTGCCGTAGTCGTTATGTTGATAAATATGGAAGTCATGGTCAAAGCGATTCCGCCGATCCAGGCTATCCCCGAAATCATTCGATATTGGGTTGCACTCCTTCTGACCGGGTTCTCCATGTTCGGGCCGGGTCGTGAATTTTACATTATCGCCTGGAAAGCGTTAAAAAAATTAACGGCTGAAATGAATACACTTGTGGCGATCGGCACTCTTGCTGCGTTTGGCTACTCTGTCGTTGTGACTGTTGCGCCGGGTTTGATCGGCGGTGACAGTTCCGCTGTACACGTGTATTTTGATTCGGCCGCGACTATTGTCGGGCTTATCCTGCTGGGTCGTTATTTTGAGGGTCGCGCGAAACATCGTACCGGTGACGCGGTCCGTGCGTTACTTGATCTCAGCCCAAAAACCGCGTTCAGGATTGTCAATGATGAGGAAACTGAAGTTCCGGTGTCGGAGCTGGTTCTTGGTGATATTGTACGTGTCAAACCCGGTGGCCAGATCGCAGCGGATGGCGAGGTCGTTACTGGAGAATCTGAAATTGACGAAAGCCTCCTGACTGGTGAAAGCGAGCCGGTTTTAATGACAACAGGCAGCAAGGTGATGTCCGGTACTATTAACACTACCGGCACATTCGATTTCAGGATCGATCAGTCGGGCGCTGAAACTGTTCTCGGTCAGATTATCAAGGCTACCCGGGAAGCCCAGGCGTTGAAACCTCAGATTGCAAGGACTGTCGACAAGGTCGCTTCGATATTTGTCCCTGTCGTAATCATTGTTGCTGTCGCGACGGCTTTTATCTGGACCTTCATCGAGATCCCACAGGGCCTTGCGGAGATCAATGTACCGCTGGTCACTTTTATCTCGGTTCTTGTTATCGCCTGCCCCTGTGCACTCGGACTCGCAACACCCACAGCGATATTGATCGCGAGTGGAGTCGGCGCGAGAAACGGCATTCTTATCAAGGATGGGCCGTCGCTCGAGATCGCCGGATGGCTCGGTACGATTGTCCTCGATAAAACCGGGACGATTACTGAGGGACACCCCTCCGTAATTAATGTTATCGCTACCGGGGATTACACCGAGAACGATGTCCTTAGATATGCGACTAGCGTCGAACAGTTTTCAGAACATCCCGCCGCTCTGGCTATCATGGACGAGGCGAAGAAGCGCGACGTCAGGCCGGGGAAAGCCGAGGTCTTTCACGCCGAAGTTGGTGTGGGTGTGAGAGCCAAGGTTGGTGGCACCTGGGTTCGTATCGGCTCCGAAACGATGCTCGAACATGCGGAGATCGAACCGCCCGATGAGCTTTCATCGCGTGCCGACCTTATGGCGACCGAATCCATGACCCCGCTGTTTGTTACACGGGGGAGCCAGGTGGTCGGATTAATTGGAATGCAGGATGCAATCAAGCCTGATTCGTCAAAGGCGATATCGTGGCTGCAGGCTCTCGGACTCAAACCGGTTCTGTGCACCGGTGACCATGAAAAAGTTGCCCGGTCTGTCGCTGCTGCGGTCGGCATCAAGGAAGTTAAGAGTGAGATCGGCCCAAGGGACAAGGCGGCCATTGTCTCGAGATTGAAACGTGAGGGTAAAGAAGGAAGGACTTATGTCGCTATGGTCGGCGATGGAATTAATGACGCCGTCGCGCTGACAGAAGCGGATATTGGCATGGCTATGGGTACCGGCAGCGATGTCGCGCTCCAGGCAGGGAATTTTGTGCTGGTTCACGGTAATCTGAAAAGTGTCGCGACGGCGATTGAATTATCACGCGCGACTATGGACACGATCAGGAGAAACCTCTTCTTCGCGTTTATTTACAACATTATCGCAATTCCGATCGCGGCGGGGGTTTTGATTCCTTCGATGGGTGCTGCGGGTCTTTTGAATCCGATGATCGCCGCGGCCGCTATGAGTTTCAGTTCGATAAGTGTCGTTACAAGCTCACTCGGACTCAATTTATTCAAGCCAGGTCATCTTTGAAAAATTTAAAATATAGTCTGGTATAATTGTCGTAAATCCTATGACCAGCACGATCGATAAAAGTGAAACACACCCTCCGATCTCCTTCCGGATACGCGAGGCGACTGTGGATGACGCTGCAAGGCTTGTTAATTACCTTCGTGGTATTCTCAAAGACCCGATGGCTTCTATTGCCGATCTCGATGAAATGGCGCTTGACTCTTTCCGCGAACGTGAACATCTCAGAAAATTGGACATTAATGAGAACGGGCTTGGGATTATCGCCGTACCGGATTTAAATTACCTTGATTCAGAGAAATTTCAGAACTCTGGAAATATTCGCGGGGAAATATTTGGTTTCCTGACTCTGGAACCGACCAGGCGAAGGAAAATCAAGCACGTCGTGGAGCTGGGTATGAGCGTACGGCAGGACCTGAGGGGTCGGGGTGTCGGAAAATTGCTCCTGGAATACGCGGAAACATGGGCGGCGAGAACTAAAAGGATTGAGAAGATTGTCCTGAATGTGTTCTCAGATAACGAGGCTGCACTGAAACTTTATAAAAATGCCGGTTATGCGGTAGAAGGAATCCTCGTGGACCAGATAAAAATCCAGGGGAAGTACCAGGACTTGATTTTAATGGCGAAGAATTTCAGGAGATCAAAGCACCAGGGATAAGCACCGGGTCAGGTCATTCTGGACAATAAAGCGAATCGGTTGGAACAGGCGATGGGTGGCGCCTACAAGCGTTCTGGAAGCTATTAATCGCTCAGGATAGAACGTTCAAACAACATTCTGTGATAACGTCTGGGAAATGCGATAAGCTTGTAGGTGTATCAACGTTGGTACAGAACCATTAGGGAGAAATTTGAAAATGGAATTTGTTGATCGTATCCGTAAGTAATGAAATAGATATTATAAATAATGTAAAAGTTACGTAAGCCTCAGAAAATCCTCTAATTTTCAATAAATAAAAATAAGAATTTCATATTAATAGCAGGATACTGCAAATTTTTCCCGTTGACAATAGGCTAATTGGCCGAATGAATTAGGGGGCATTTTGCAAGTTATTAATTATAATAATGAATTTTACATGACATAATTTAATGAAAATTTGAATATCCCCCCTGTTAAAATATGAGATTGGTCGATTAAAACTACAATTTCATTACAATTATAACTCCCCAATCCCGCATTCTACCGTATCGAACGTGCTTGTCGCCGTTTTTTTCTAATAACGAAACTAAACGCGTTGCGTCGACCAAACCGCGTGGCGGCGACACGCTGAGTGAGACATCGAAATCCCCCAAGTCTCGAAAATCTTCGGGTCGAACATGCTTGTCGCCGTGAATCAATATATTTAGGGGACATCTCTTTTCGCTCGTCGAAAAGCAGGTGTCCCCGATCTAAAAAAATCCTAAATCATTCCCCAATGTAAATATACGACGTATTTTGTTCTGATTAATTTTATTTAAAAAATTTTAATCGCATGAATTCTGCATGAAAACAGGGATCTAAGAGAAAATAACAAAAATATTAAAAAATATTGAAAAATTAGTTCAAAAAACTGTAACAACTCGTGACATTAAATTAAGCCAGGGTGTAAGTGGATTTATATTATCCTTTTAATTCCATCCAAATCCGGCTTTAATACGGACTTCCAGCACCAATGACCCGGGACAGGTCGGTGCCGGTCCGGAAACGCAGAGGTATGGTAATGAGTGGTTCATCTTCCTCCCCCAAAGGGAAAAAACATCAGCATTTTAACGCTGCGCGTGACTGGCTTGACCGTGCGGAGAGCCAGATCGAGTCCGGCATGGATATCATGGCGGCCTCCACCTTAATGCTCGCCCAGGCCGAATTAAAAATTATCGTCGAGAGTATCGCTCTCAGCACGATTACAGAATCGGCACAGCCAGGGCCCAGGCCGTCTGCGATACCACGGGTATCACGGGCGCTTCTCGCCGGGGCTGCTGTCGCAGCTTGCCTGGTTTTCGGCATGGTAATTGGTCGAATGACCGCACCAATAGTCGATATGGCGCCTGTTCAACTTACCCAGGCCGGGACAATTATACCGGACAGCCCCCAAATTCCTGTTGCTGATGAAGAACCTGCCGGTTTAATTCCTGTTGCTGATGAAAGCATCCCCATCGTTGATGCATCCGATCATGAAGCGGTCGCTGGAATGGCATTTCCCGCACCGGATGATGAGACCATCGATACCGGGATCGAACCATATGGACCACCACTACCGGTATCAAGCTCGCCGCCCCCGAGGGAGCCGTATTATTCCCCCGTCACCGAATCCCAGCCGGTGGAAACCCCGTCCACAGTTGCATCCACCCTTCCCGCAACACCGGAGAAGCCTCAGGCAGCAGGCTCACACCCCGAGGAAACCCTTGCTCCGGAAACAGTTCTGAGTTCCGCAGAGGTTGCTCTCTGGACAATCCTTGCTCTTTCAGACCGTTTGAATGGGGTGATGAATTAAAGGATGACATTCTATTTGGGTGGAATGAATCACGCGAAAAATGGTAATCTCCCTTTCAAATTTCATGTACCGAACCGGTTTAACCGGCTTCGGAATTTCGGCCTGTCTGAAAGGCTTAATTTGATTGGGGTTGAAGGAATGAAGAATCTATCATTGGCTATTTTAACATCAATTATTATTGTTGCTGGGATGATTTCGCTGGCGTTTCCGGCGTTTGCCCAGGATGAAGATCTTATGATCACCGCGATTGAAATCCGCGGTAACGAGCAGATCCCTGACCAGGAAATACTTATCGTCATGCAGGGTAGGGCAGGGGATGTTTTCAGTCTGAACACTCTTTCCGCAGACCTTGCTGCGATCGAGAGTCTTGGCTGGTTCTTGGCTGAACCCGAACATATTCTCGAACCGTTTAACAACGGGGTCAAGGTTATTATTGTACTTATAGAGAATCCATTATTTATGGGTGTCTCCATCGAACAAACTGGTCCGGGTATTTATCCGCCTTCCGAACTTGCACTCCTGTTTGAATCGGAGCCGGGAAAAGTTATCAACAATAACGATATTGCCCGGGGGCTTCAGGCGATAGAGCGCAAGTATCGTGAAGGGGGTTATACTGCCGCGACGATATTCGATATCGATGTTGGTGATGACGGCATTGTCCTGGTCAGCATCAACGAGGGTGTTATCTCGGATATCGTCATCCAGGGGAATACGAAAACGAGAACGCATGTGATCATGCGTGAGATAAATACACAGATCGGTGATGTTTTCAACGCCGTGACTTTCCGCAGGGACCTGGAGCGTATCTACAATCTCCAGTTGTTTGAGGATATCCAGCCGTCGTTCGAGCTTGATGAGAACCGTGAGGTTGTTCTCAATATCATGGTTATAGAAGCCCGGACTGGACAGATCGGTTTCGGTGGCGGGTATTCTTCAAATGATGGTTTCCTGGCCACCTTAAGCTATTCGGAATCCAATTTCCGTGGCCTTGGACAAAGAATCAGCGGCCTTGGACAGTTCGGTGGACCGAACCCGGATTTTAGTGTCAGTTTTTACAATCCCGTTATCGATAACTCGAGGACGAGTTTTTCCATCGAAGGTTTCATGCTCAGTGAAAGCGATCGCATCAGGGATGAGGATGATCCGCTCGGCGTTCAGAGATTCACCATCGAACGTGTCGGTGGTTCGACCGGGATCGTCAGGCCGATCAGCGAGTACGTTTCACTGTCACTGAATTTACGATTCATCGACGGTACGGTCACTTGGCAGGACGAGGATGGCAACGATCTTCCCGAAGGTGAAGTTCCCGATATTGATACCAATGAATGGATCAACCGGGGATTAATTGATGGCGCCACGAATTCACTTTCCGCGAAGCTCGCGTTTGACTCAAGGGACTTTACTCTGGACCCGTCGCAGGGACTCGTCGCTAGTTTCCAGCCGACCATGCTTGGGCATGTTCTGGGTGGGGATTACAATGCGTTCAAGTATGAATTTGAACTCAGGCATTACATACCGCTCTCATCCCAATCCAGGGATTTAAGCGAGTTATCGCCTACCCGTCACCGGCCTATCCATGTCCTGGCGGCTAGATTATTTTACGGGACCTCCACAGGCGATCTTCCATTAATCGAAAGGTTCAAGGTGGGCGGCCAGTATTCAGTCAGGGGAACCAAGGAGACTGCACAGTCAGGTCCCGAGGCCGTCCTGTTTAACGCGGAATACAGGTTCCCCCTCGGCGGGAATCTCGGCGGCGCTATTTTCTTCGATACCGGTACCGCTGCCGAGCTTGGTAGCAATTTGTCGTTTGACAACATGGTGACAACCATTGGATTTGGTATCAGGTACAGAATTGCATTTTTCGGGATCGCGCCGATCAGGCTCGATTACGGTTACGATATTGATGAAAATGAAGGACAGATTGTTTTCGGATTCGGTCAGTTATTCTGATCGTAATCCGGTCAAATAACGAGTTTGAACTAAAGCACTGGCATTTCAGGTGCTGACATGAGAATCGCACAAATAAGGATGAGAATTCGGAATGGGTGGAGTGATTCATCCATATCCCTGTCCGCTTTACATTTCAAGGTAACAGCACTCCTGGTCTTGTCCCTGCTTACCTTTGTGTGCTTTCCACTTTCATTAAATGCCGAAGAGACTGTACGCGTGAGAATTACATTAACCCCCCCCGCTCCGGCACCCCTCCTTGATGAACTCAATGATATTTTTACCGACACCCTGACACGGGTTTTTACCGAAGATAAAGTGAATGGCGCATTATCCACTCTCGATCCCGCTGTTATTGCCGATGGTATCAAAACCGGGCTGAATGTCCTGTTACAGCCAAAAGGGTATTGGGTCGGCAGTCTGACACTCGATTTCGATTCCACCCCGGTTTTCGCCGACATTACAATTTATCCCGTTGGATGGACAGAACAAGATCCACAGGTAACCGATTCTGTGGTATTACAACTCGATGATACCGGGCTGGACCCGTTCTGGCTTGACAGAATGAATGCCAGCCTCACTGAGAACGAAACCCGGCTGAAAAATTATTACAATATTTACCTTCTCAACCTTCCATTGAATGCGATAGATCGCGACTGGTTGCTCGGCCTCGTCTTACCGGACCTTGTCCAAACCGATCCTGCTACGGATATCTTCATTGGCTTCTCCGTCTCGCACACTATCGACATTTCAAATCCTGAAGTGACGCTTACGCTCCACCTTGAACCGGATACCCGGGTTATTGAGCTGATCCGTACGAGGATGTATTCCCACACGCTTTACAATATGATCCTCGATCGTTTCAGGGAGCTTGTATTTGCCGAAGCCGGAATGATCCGCGGTATGCCGATATCACTGGTCGAGGACTCTTTGGACGAGCTTGCTGAGCACCTGGTAACTGCAATTGAAAACCATGAACTGGCTGATATTTTCAACGCCTATACTTCCGTCGTATTAGAGGTGTTACCGGACGCGCCGGTGCTGAGGATCGACGTAATTGTTGAAAGCAGGTTATATGATCTCCAGCTCGAAACGTTCGTGGATTTTGGTAACGAATATCATGACTCGGCTGAAATCCAGGCCCGTTTCGGACTCCTGGCCGCCCGCGGAATTGAGGCTCTGGTTAATCTTAACTTCTTTACGAATGATTTAACCCTTGAAACCGATGTGGCTCTGGGTTTAAGGCCGGCAAGGGGTACGTTCGTCGCGATAGGTTACGATCTCGAACGTGAATCCCCGAAATATTTTTTCGAACAGGAGTTCACCACAGGACTGATGCTCAGGGGGGAAATTTTCGAACACGATACCCTGAACGAATTCGGGGTCTGTTACCAGTTTCAGCAATACCTGTCCGTTGGAATGTTTTCAAACGGCGACAATGAATACTGGGTCCGGGCAATTTTTAAATTATAAAACACCCTTGGACCCGGAAAGGTTTGATTATGAAAATGAAATTTGAATTCAGATCGTTTATGCCATTTCTCCTGGTGGCAACCCTTGTGGCGCTCGGTGTTATGGCGGGTATGGTGATCGCACCGGTAAAAGCCCAATCGACTTATGCATCAATCGGATTTGTTGATGTCCAGGAAGCCCTCGCGTCGCATCCTGATTTACAAAACGTTCTTACCCAGATACAGGCGTTCGAGAATGCTCGAATGGATGAACTGGCGAGTTACCAGGAACTGGACTCCCTGACAGAGGCCGAACGTCAGCAGTTGATGGAGGACCTGTACAGGGTCAGGGATGAGGTCGACCAGGAACGACAGCGGCTTACTGAACCTTTGATCCAGGATGTTATCGATGCCACTACCGCAATCGGTGAGGAATCGGGTATCGAGGTAATACTCGAAGCCGGCTCTGTTATGTGGGGCGGGTTGAATCTCACTCCGCTCATCATCAACCATATCCATGGCAGCTAGATCGTTATGGACCTTAACAGGAAAATACCAGCCTTCATCCTCTACGCGATTTTAACCGCGGTAGTCTGGGCTGCGTGGCTGGTTTTCAGCAACCTGAATCCCGAAACTCCGCCTCCCGATGACCATGAACTCCTGGAATTCAGCTCCACACTTCTGGCTGACACCGGCGTTATGATCGACAATCGTGAATTGGCACTCCTTGAGCTTGAGTCGGTTCCCGGCATGCCCGATCCAGTCGGTTTCCCCGGAAAAATCCTGGATACCGGGACATCACTGATTTTTGAAAGGGCAAGGTCCGCTGCCAGGGAAGCTTTGATCGGGGAGATTGCCAGTACTGAGTACCCGTCGATTGCCGAAGGTTTCCCGGCTTGGGAAGCACTGGACAACACACTCGATGAAGCCGATCAAATTTATTTTGACTGGCTGGCCGAACGATCCGGAAACGCAATGTCAATTTGTATGAATTCACTTGAAAGCCAGTCCGGGAGTTCGATCCTGAAGACCGGATACTTAAGGCTTATCGAATCGTTAAACAGGGATCTCATCAAGTATCGACAGAAGGAGAGCCTTGCGGTTCACGACGAAAAAACAACACTTTATCAAACTGAATTAGATGCTATTAACGGTAATTGTGACGAGGCGCGGGCTATTGTCCGGAGCCTGTTATCTGAATCCAACGCTGATGTGGATTCGCGCTACGATGCCCTTGTAGAAAACCTTTATAACCGGTTCATCGATATGTGGACCGGGAGTGAAATCGGTTTTTGGGAACCTTCAGGGGATTCGAAAGTGCTTGATGATATCCGTTCGAGGCTGAACCGATTTTTACCCGTCAGCCTGCTAACCGGACTGGAAATCGAGCCGTCGAATTTCCCCGGATCCGATCGGTTGACCTGGCTCCAGGGCGAAAGAATCCTGTTGCAGGAGTTCGTTGAACTTGTACGAGAGAATTGAGATTTATTGTGCCGCGCATGGTTCGTGAATTATAAAAAATATGTAGGAACGCTGCTTGCTGCGTCCCTGATTGGCAAAGCAAGCACCGTCCCTACAAGGAAATTCTGAATCAACGCGCAGGTTAGTAATATCATGGTTACCAGTAAAAATAAAATGATTTTAGCTGAACTGGCGAATCTCCTTGGCGGTACGGTCGAGGGCGACAGCGAAACCATGGTCAACGGTGTCTGTTCGCTTGATAATCCGGTCGGTGGTTATATCGCGTTTGCTGAAAAACCTGAAAAAATTAATTGGAATACGGGCATCGAACGTCCTGCCGCGCTGATTGTCGGTGAACAGGTGGATATCGAGGGCCTGCCGCTGTTAATTCATAACAACCCGCGCCTGGCTTTCACGTATGCGTTGAGGCATTTCTACTCGGACGATGAATTCAGCGGTTCGATCCACCCGGGCGCGATTATTTCCCCCGATGCCAGGGTTGATGAATCCGCTTGGATCGGGCCATTTGTCGTTGTGGATTCGAAAGCTGAGATCGGTTTCGGCGTCCGGATCGGTGCCGGGTGTTACATCGGAGAGAGGAGCGTGATCGGTGAAAAAACCATTCTCCATCCGAATGTCACGATTCTCCGGGATGTAACGGTCGGCAGGAGATGTATTTTCCAGTCGGGTGCCGTTATCGGAAGTGACGGTTTTGGATACACCCCGACTCCTGAAGGAAATATCAAAGTGCCCCAGGTTGGGGGTATTCGCATCGGCGATGATGTGGAAATTGGCGCGAACGCGACAATCGACCGTGCGACGCTTGATATGACAGTCATTACGAACGACGTGAAGATAGATAACCTCGTCCAGATCGCGCATAACGTCAGCATCGGGGAACACACCCGTATAGCAGCCCAGGTGGGGATCCCGGGGCGTGTAACGGTTAAAAATGATGTTGTCATCGGCGGTCAGGCCGGATTTCAAAACGGAATTGTCGTCGGTGAGGGATCGAGAATCGCCGGCCGGTCGGGAGTCACGAAATCGGTTCCCGATCACTGCATGGTTTCAGGTTATCCGGCGGACGACCACAAAAAAGCCCTCCAGCTTCTCGCGCTTCAGAAACGTCTGCCTGACATAATGAAACGATTGAAAAAAATTGAGAAGCAATTAGAATCTGAAAGTGATTGAAGTATGAGCATTCATCCAAAAAGCGTGATAGACCCTGGCGCAGTTATTTGCGAGGGCGTAAACATCGGACCCGGAGCGGTAATAGGACCGGGAACGAAGTTAAACGCCGGTGTTGAAATCGGGCCGAACGTGATAATAGGCCCGAATACCACTCTGGGAGAGGGCGTGCGTATTTATCCGGGGGCAATTATCGGAACCGATCCACAGGACATAAAATACGATGGAACCGATACTTATTGTGAAATCGGTCCGGGATCGGTGATCCGCGAATTCGTGACTATCAATCGCGGGACAACCGCAACCGGATCGACAATTGTGGGAGCTGGTGTATACATTATGGCCTACGCCCATGTGGCGCATGATTGCCGCATTGGCGACCGGGTTGTCATGGCAAATTCTGTCGCCATGGGTGGCCATTGTGAAATTGGTGAAGGTGCTACGCTTGGCGGACTGGCTGCTATGCACCAGTTTGTACGGGTTGGAAAGCTGGCGATGGTATCCGGAACAGCAGGCCTCAGGAAGGATGCACCGCCGTTTATGGTTATGTCCGGCTACGTCCCCGCAACCGTCCATGGCGTTAATGCCATTGGTTTGAAGCGGAATGGTATATCCCGGAAATCAAGGGCTGTAATAAAGGAGGCGTACAGGCTTTTGTACAGGTCCGGTCTTTCGATTAAGGGTGGACTTGAAAGGATCGAAAGCGATCTTGAGCGCACCGATGAGATCGAATACCTTATCGAATTTTTGAAAACCAGCAAACGGGGGATTTCGAGGGGTGTGAGGGGTAAGAGTGAATTCGATCATGACGGCGATTCGGACGAGATTCCGGACGCGATCCAGCAATCTGAAATTGGTACATGGAATTCATTTTAAAGAGGGTAAAGTTTTATAAACTGAAAACACGGAGCCGCTGAAAAATAATAAGTGAAAAGGATTACTGGGCGGCTCGAAGGAAATTATGATGAGAGTAGGCGTAATCGGCGTTGGTGTTATGGGTAGAAACCACGCCAGGATACTCAGCGAACTCGATAGTGTCGAGCTTGTCGGGGTCTGCGACACCAATTCTAAAACCGCTGATGAAATAGCCTCGCTGTACAACACCATTCCGTTTTACAATCCTGAGGAACTCATTGACAGGAAACCGGATGCCTTACATGTAGTCGTCCCGACTTATATCCATCATGAAATCGCGAAACTCGCGATCGACCGCGGAATCCACGTTCTGATCGAGAAACCCATCGCCGATACTGTCGAACATTCCCAGGATATTTTCCAAATCGCCGCGACGGCGGGAGTCACCCTGATGGTCGGACATATCGAGCGTTTCAATCCCGCGATTCACAAGTTGAAAGACCTCATCGCGGACGGGAACCTTGGCAATATGATTTCTGTCAGCACCCTGAGGGTAGCGCCGTATCCAAAACGTATCGTGGATACTGGGATTATTATCGACCTCGGCTGCCACGATATCGATATCATGAGCTATCTTGCCGATTCCCTTGTCAGGGAGGTTTTCTGTACCGCTTCATCGACTATTCATCACCTCGAAGATACTGCGAGTATTTCGCTTACTTTTGAAAACGGTGCCACAGGCCACATCGAGACTTCATGGCTCTCGAAAATTAAGGCACGGAAACTTTTCGCGACCTTTGAAGCTGGCTTCGTGCTCGTTGATTTTATCAACCAGAGCCTCATTCTTTATGATGACGATAGTGCGAGAGAAATTGAAATCGTTAAAGCCGAACCCTTGAGAGAGGAAATTGCCGAATTCCTCAGATGTGTGAAATCCGGCGATGAGCCGCATATCGGTGGTGAGGCGAGTATTCACGCTGTGGGTATCGCCCTTGCAGCGGTAACCTCCAGCCAGATGCACCTGCCGCTTCTCATTCATGGCAAGGGTGCGATGGACTTCACACCTGAGCCTGTTCAGAACGGCAAAAGTTTTAACTGATTCAGTTATCTTTTTATCAGGTTTTGAACTTTGAAAACATACCCAGGTCGATGGCCTGGGTTACCGATAAGGGGACATGCCATTTTTCTCCAGTGATAAACCTGACTTTACCATTGAATATCAAGGAAAAAATGCCGTGTCCCCGAAGTTCGATAAAAAATTACTTTCAAGGGGACATGCCATTTTTCTCCAGTGATAAACCTGACTTTACCATTGAATATCAAGGAAAAAATGCCGTGTCCCCGAATATGGCTCGATGAATTCTCCCACCCCAGAAAATCAGGGACCTTTAATTTTCATCTCCACCGGTGACCTCTCAGGCGACATGCACGCCTCGCACCTTGTTGTGCGATTACGGAAATTATGGAATGAAAAATACCCGTTCCGACCCCCTCTGCGATTCGCCGCGGCGGGATCGACTCACCTTGAACAGGTCGGCTGCGATCTTTGGGAGGACACTACGTTATGGGGCGCGATGGGGATTTTCGAGGGATTTAAAAAACTTCCGACCTTGCTTCTGGCAAAACGCCGCTTAATTCAGAGGATCGGGAGAGAAAATCCGGATTTAATTATCACCGTCGATTTCAGGGCGTTCAATATGTCTTTACTCAAAGCTGTGAGATACAGGCGCGACCGCTCCACGCGTAAAGCGGCTTATTACATCGCGCCCGTCCTGTGGTGGAAATCGAGGGGAGGGTCAGGCGAGCAGGAATTAGTGGAAAAGACCATTGAATCGATCAGAAAAATGCCGGGCGCGGCTAAAAAAGGCGTGAGGGACCGTTTCGAAGCGCTTTCGGAGCTTGTCGATCTTGCTCTGGTTGCCTACCCGTTCAGCCTCGACGATTACAAAAATGCCGGGGTGAATTACAAATACATCGGACACCCCCTCGGACAGATTGCACAAGAGATGGCGAAGGAAAGAAAATACCTGGGTAAATTATCAAACCTGATCGACGGACGACGGATTATCTGTATTGCGCCGGGCTCGAGATTGCACGAACTCAAATACCATATGCCTGTCCTGAGAGAACTCGTCGAGAGGTTATTGAAGCGGTACCCGGATCTGTGGTTTTTCTGCCCCGTACCGTCGCCGCGTCTTGAACGGCAAATTAAGGATGGATTTGAATTCACAGGAAAAAAGATCACGTTTATCCCGGATGATTGTTACGACCTGATGGCCGAGAGCGACCTGATGATCGTAAAATCGGGAACCAGTGTCCAGCTTGCCCTGCTCCTCGCGGTACCGGCGGTCACGTTTTACAAGGTGACCAGTGAATGGATGGTGAGGATCGCCAGGAGGTTTTTCCAGGACGTCCCTTACATTTCATTCCCGAATTTGCTCGCGAACCGGGAGATTATCCCCGAGCTGATACAATCCAACTTCACCCTGCCCAACATGTATATCGCCTGTACCGAGCTTCTCGACGATCCGGCCGTCGCAGGGCACATGCGACAGGAACTTGCCGAGTTGAGGAAGATGACTATGGCCGATGACCCCATCGGCGACGCGGCACATGCCTTGCTTGACCTGCTGGAGAGTTGATTGAGTTGTTGGAGAAATTTTAAACTGGTTAGCAACTTGACTGCACTTTGGTAGTCGATAAGAATAGATACAGAATTAATTGAGGAGGTATGTCGATGAAATTATCAGGTCTAATAATATGGACAGTCCTTATTATTTTGTTGCTGTCAACAGGAAAAGTGAGTGGTGATGATCTGGAATGGAAACCCGGTGAGGACGGGGTCAGGTTTGGAGAAGGCCAGAACGGTGGTTGGGTAGCAACCTGGGGAGGATTGGAAATGAATCCACTGTGGCCCCCGGGCAGTGATTACTTTGTATATGGCAACAATGGGGAAGTAGGAAAAGCTGTTGTCATTGATGAAGAGGGATTCATTTATGTTGCTGGAGGTTTTGATTTAACCACTGATTTTGATCCAGCTGCAACTGAACTGGTAATTAAATTTCCTGGGAGCTTTCTTAGTAAATTCGATGCTTATGGTAACTTCATCTGGGTGAAAACCTGGGATGCTAATGTTGAGGACATGGTCCTTGGGCCGGATGGATTTCTATATATTACTGGGGGTTTCAAAGAAATTATTGACTTGGATCCATCACAGTACGTCACTGATATCTATAATTTTGGCATTGATTTTGTAAAGATTGGTTATTTATCAAAATTTTCACTGGATGGCGAATTATTATGGGGGAGATCCTGGAGTGAAATAGGACTTTGTGTGGGAGTATCAAAAAATGGAACTGTCTACGTTGGTGGTAGTTATTCTAACACTGTAGACTTTGAACCCGGATATAACAATAATTTTAATACAGCAATAGGTTACACAGGTGGATATCTCAGCGAATTCTCAACTGAAGGTGATTATATACGAACTCAAACATGGGATTGGATAAAACCTGATGATTTTGATGAGGTTAATGATATTTACATTGGCCATGTTAGTATTTATTCCCTTGCTATTGATACATATGATAACGTGTTTATTGCTGGCGGTTTTGGGCGAACAGTAGATTTTGATAATAGCGATGACCTGGTTGTATGTGATGGAGGGCAGTTTACTACTCAGTTTTTATGCAAATTGAACTCCTCAGGTGATTTTAATTGGGTCCGAACCTGGGGATCGTGTTGGATAACAAAGGGCATGGGATGTGATCTTGGGCCTGACGGGGAAATCTATGTGACCGGTGTTTTCCAGTGGTTTGATGATTTCGATCCTGGTCCTGAACAAGATATGCATGAGGCAGTAGGTGATTACGATAATTATGTGACTAAATTTGATGCAGATGGTAATCACGAATGGGCAAGAACATGGGGTAGCTTAGCTCGTGAAGGAGGAGGTGATGTTGCCGTTGCTGACGATGGGTCTCTTTATATTGCAGGTAAGTTTAAAATGGCTATTGATCTGGACCCAGGCCCAGGTGAGGATTGGCATGAGGATGCAAATGCTGGTGGTGTATTCATAGTTAAATTATCTGAAATTGGTGAGTTTATCTGGGCTCATAGTTTCAGCCCGATTGGGATGGGGTCTTCGGCTTGTAACTCAATGGCTCTTGACTCCTTTGGTAACATTTATTTAACAGGCTATTATAATAGGATTTTCGATTTCGATCCCGGACCTGACGATGAATTACACGGTAACCTGGATGGCTGGAATGATGCTTACTTATTGAAATTATTACCTGATGGTAGCTGGTGACTGAATATATAAGCAAGCGGTAAACCCATATCTATCTGATATGGGTTCCATATCCATCCACCCCACATCACATAGTAATATTGACAGGTGGCCCCTCACAACGAGTTCCATGAGTTGGGAGGATTTCCCTTTTTTTACCACCCCACCTGCGCCAATTACCTCTGTCCCTGTCCTATTAGTTAGTGGAGACCACCATATGTTCAGACGCAGAAAAACAATTCCCGAACTCAACTACACCAACATCGTCTGGCTGGCGTTCACCCATCCCGATAACGGTAACAAATCCATACGGGCTATCGCGCGGCAGCTCGGAATGTACCCGGGCACCGTCCACCGTATCCTGATACGGCTGGGGTACGTCAAAACCGAAAAACCCGAATGTCACCCTGAGACACCTGAAACGCCATCCGAGCACACTCATAGAGCGGATCGCGTCTGTCTCAGGGATACAGTAAAATCGCGAAAAAAAAGGGGAGATACGGATACACCCGATACGGGTAAAAACAAAAAAAAATACAAATTCGACCTTTTGAATTACATCGCCGAGACTAACTTTTCCGACATGCTTGATTTTGATTTTGACAGGGAGGATTGAGACCAACCACACTTAACAGGTATTTTTTTACAAACTGTATTTCCGGAGTTCTCATGGTGGCCCCTCATAAAATCGGCCTGAGCGCCAGCGAAGGCAGGTTTTAGGAGGGCCTGATACGCATCGATATTTAATTAATGGGTTTACTTCCCGGTTAATACTCTCTTCAATATTCGTCTTCTGAGGATGCCGAAGTGGTAGGGGAGGGGGATTTCCTTCGGGCAGAAGTTGCGGCAGCCGAGCATAGCCTCGCACCCGAAAACACCGTCCCCGGTAAATAACTGCTCGGCGAACTCATCCAGGCTGCGCTCATCGCGGCTGTCGATCAGAAACCGATACGCGCGGTTCATACCGGCCGACCCGAGGTAGTTCGGGTTGAGATGTGCTACCGCGCAGGCTTCGATACAGATCCCGCACTCGATGCACCGCTCCGCTTCGTAAACCGGGAGCTGATCATCCGCTTTCTGGAGATTCTCCAGTTTCTCGTTGAACGGTTTCGATGTATGGATCCAGCCTTCAAGACGCCTGACCATATCCCTGAACCAGCGTCCCTTATCGACCGCGACATCCTTGATGTGGTCGAAATAGCGAAGGGGTTCAATCGTGATGGTGTCGGGAAGGTCCTTGGTCTGGGATTTGCACGCGAGGCATGGCTGTCCGTTGACGTTCACGGCGCATGATCCGCAGACGTTCGACCTGCAGCAGATGTCGTAATAGAGGCTCGGATCGTGCTTCTGCTGGATTTCCTCCATCGCGAGGTAGATCGAGAAAAACGGACGGTCGTCCAGCTTGAAGGTGTCGTAGTGCGGGACACTGTCCGGGTCATCGGGATCGTGACGGAAAAGTTTGAAAGTCAGTGTTCTTTTATTGTTATTTGCCATGACGATATTTGATTTCAAATTAGTTACTTCGCTGCCGGTGGTGGTTTTTCGCCGTAACCGCGGTCGCCGGGCGGTAAATGGGTTATTACCACATCCTCGTACTCAAGCCTCGGTAAATATTCATCATCCCGTTTATGTGCGAGCGTCCGTTTCAGCCAGTGCTCGTCATCGCGATTCGGGAAATCCTCGCGGTAATGCGCTCCACGGCTCTCTTTCCGTGCGAGTGCGCCCTCAGAAATTATCAGCGCGAGGTCGATCATCCCGTGAATCCTCAGGGCCATCTCGAGTTCGAGCGTCCGTCCACGCGACTTGCATGAAAGTCCGAGGTTGTTAGAGCGTTCACGTATGTCGAGGAGCTTGTTAACGGCATCCTTGAGAAGTTCACCGGTCCGGAAAATCCCGACCTGTTCTGTCATCAGTAATGCCATTTCATCATGGAGCGCGAACGATGTTTCTTTCGCTTCGGTGGCGATTAGAGTGTCGATTCGCTCTTTCTGAATATTGTATTCATCCTGGATTGCTTTTTGATCGCCATCGGATGCTGAACGTCCGTTAGCTTCCGTGGATGCGGCAGTCCCTGAATAAAACCCGGCTGCGATCGTTTCCAGCAGAGAGTTTCCGCCGAGTCGGTTGAAACCATGCATATCCCAGCAGGCGCATTCCCCGCAGGCGTAAAGACCTTCGACACCCCTGACCCGACAGTCGATATCCGTTCGTATCCCGCCCATCGTGTAATGCTGGACAGGTTTGACCGGGGCCAGCTCGGTGATAACATCGAGTCCCGCGAAATCGCGTGCGATATCGTGAACATCCCTCAGGCGTGTCATGATTTTTTCTGCACCAAGATGCGTAAGGTCGAGCCAGACGTGAGGTCCGAACGGTCCCTCCACACCGCGTCCGGCACGGATTTCACTCATTATTGCGCGGGACACAACATCGCGGCTTGCAAGGTTCCCCATTTTCGCAGCGTAATCCCACATGAATTCATGGTGCTGGGCGTTTCTAAGCACCCCGCCATCACCACGGCACCCTTCGGTCAGGAGAATCCATACCGGGTACATCCCGGTCGGGTGGAATTGAATCGCTTCCATGTTTCCAAGCGGAATACAACCGGTGTTATATGCGAGCGAATGTCCGTCACCCCTGCAGTTGATCGCGTTTGAACTTTCCGAGAATAATTTACCGGCACCCCCGGATGCGATGATTGTGCTTTTTGCCTGGAAAGCGACAAGATCGCCTGACCGGAGATCGAGTACGATGCAGCCGATGACCTTCGCTCCGTTCAGGATCAGGGAGATAACCTGGACGCGCCAGTAAATGTTGATTTCGTAACGCATTACTTCCTGATCGATTGCGTAAAGCAGTGCATGTCCGGTGAAATCGGCTGCAAATGCTGCGCGCCAGACAGATGTGCCGCCGAAATTACGCTGGGCGATTTTCCCTTCCTCGGTACGGTTGAAAGGACATCCCCAGTATTCCAACTCGCGGATAAGGCGGGGAGCGGCAGTGGTAACTCGTTCCACGACATCCTGGTCGGCCCCCCAGTCCGAACCGCGAATGGTGTCGTCGAAATGGAGCTTCCAGTCATCGCCGGCTGAATGCTCGCCCATATTATCAAGTGAGCACTGTACGCCACCCTGTGCGGCATTGGAATGGCTCTGCCGGGGCTGGACAAGGGATAGAATAGCTACAGAGCAACCGTTCCGGTGAGCTTCAACCGCGGCACGTTCGCCCGCAAGTCCTGCTCCGATTACAACAACATCGTACTTAAGAATCCTCATCAATCGATTCCTTTGCTATTCGTCCTGTCCTTCGATGTTTTTATCAGATGGACCATTAATCTAATCTGTAGTTTGACTGTCTCCTGTTCCTGGAATTTCAATGATCGACTCAATTGCTTGCTGCCCGGTTTCGGGTTCAGGAAGGAATTTCGCCAGGCTGAATACCCCAACGACGAAAAATCCGATAAACAGAAATGCCATAAAGCTGATTAATATTCCCTCTCTGGCTTTGTCCGTCATGATTCCGAGCTTGATGAAAATCGACCGGATTCCGTTAAATGCATGAAACAGGAGTGCCGCAAAGAAAATTATATACAGGGTCATCACGGACGGTGTGACCCTCATCGTGCTCTCTGCAGCAGTGGTAGTCGAACTTGTATGCTGGATAATCAGGTGCCAGATACCGGCTATCGCGATAACAGCGCCGGTTAAAAGCTGCAAATACCAGAGCGTGGTACCTGAATGTTTCAGCATCGACACCTGTTTCCATGATGTTCCATAATTTCTGACTGGTGTGATTGCGATCCTGGTGCCATTAATAAGATGAGCGAGAAATAGAACTATCAGGCTGAAGGTCATGAGGTTGTAAGACCAATTGGGGAGGCTTTCATGCCAGAGATGAAGCATCGCCTCATAATACTCAGGGCCAATGAGTATTGTCGCATTGTCCACCGTGTGGATAATGACATAAAAAACAAGAGCAATCCCTGTCAGGGCCTGAAGCAGCCATAGCCAGGCTGGTAGAATCAAAGTACGTTTCATCTTAAACTCAGGTTGCCGGTGATCGGTATCAAGCGTACATTACTCCTCAATATACTAAAGGGCAAACATGCGAAAAAAAACGCAAGCGAGAATTTGGGGTCGATAATTTAAAATTACTGTATGAGTCTAGCGGATTTCCTCATCGCCTGTAAATTGCAGGCTGAGGATTTTCCATGTGCCACGCTTTTTCATAAAGGTGAAGATATCGATGCCAGTTCCGATCTCGTCATCATCAATATACCGATAGTCACAGATTGCGTACGCGATATTCCTGAAAACTTCGATTTCCCTGTTAGTCAGGATATCCGAGATGTAATCGTTTACTTCGAAAACTGATTCCTGTGTGCCCTGGAGCCAATCTTCCAATGAATGTACCCTCTGGCTTTCGCCTTGGTCATAATCGTATGCTATTACCGCATCAGCAAAGAAAAGGTTTCTGAGCCCGGTCAGGTTCTTTGAGGAATATGCTTCCTGGAAGTTGTCTATAAGCGTGTCCAGTTCCTCGATATCGTCGGCGGGTGAGTTGTCAATATTTGTACCGGTGAAAAAAACCGCCCCAAGGAGAACCAGGACTGGAATTGCCAGCCAGAGCTTGTCGGTAAATTTGTGTATTTTCGATTTCATATTGATACCTCAAAGTCGAACCAGGGTTAATAGACAGGTTAATTTAATGAATGGTTAAAAAGGCGAAGACGTATCTGAAGGGTTGAGGAATTCACTTCTCTGGCCCGGCGTTCTTTCCCGCGGCTTGAGACCGGGGAACAGGGAGTACAGCTCATCAACCAGGATTTCGATCTGAGCCATGTTTTTCCATCTGAGAACATTTTCCCTGATACTGGGTCCATTTTCCGGATCGAGCCCGTGGAACAGAAGCAAGTGGCTGGCTTTCGCTTTTGCTTCATCGGTATTTTCATCGGTTCTTTCTGAAACAAGAATCAGGTGCCATCCGAAAATAGTGGGGAAAGGCCCTGACACCTCACCAACCGGGTCGGTAAAAGTGTGCATCTCGAAGTTTGGAACCATCCCGCCGTAGCCGATTTCGCCGAGGTCACCGGCGCTCTGGTCGGCCTCGGGTTCCTGGCTGTTTTCAGCCGTCAGGTAAGCAAAATTCGCACCGTCTGTGTTTACCTGGTCAAGTATCTCGTTAAGTCGTGTAACCGCTATATCAATTGTATCCGGCCACTGGGACATCACCGCGTAGATTTTAATGAATTCATCGATTGTATTCCGCTTTGCTTCAGCTGGACTCTGTCCCCGGATATCGTGCAGGAATGTGTACAGGTTCCTGAGATCCTGAGCGTCGATACTAAGTCCATTAACACGCATCGCGGGACCGTCGACGCCTTCAAGGAAAGAAGTAATATCGTCCTCCAGGTCGTTCTCTTCCTCAACCGGTGGATTGTAAATATTTTCAATTTCCTCGATCTCCTCTTCTGTCATGGCACTGCGGGTCTTGTATTTTGACTTAACGCAGCCCATGGTGAAGATTAAAAGGGTTAGAGAAACCAGGATAATAATTCGCTTAGATCGCATTGTTGAGTAGTCCTCCATTTGCTAACTTGAATCCTGTGGTACATTCAGATTATATATTTTTCAACGTGTAGTTCCTACTTTCCGAAATCCGGTTGCTTTGAAATCGACAATGCCACGTTCATACGAATCGCCAAAATGTTAAAGAACATGGTGAATTTTTTAAAGAACGGTGTTTTCGTATGGATTTTAGTCGAAAATGCCCTGAGGATTTTCTGTGCCAGAAATTTATCCCCAGCCAGTCGTACGAATACTTCTCGGTTTATAACGGATTGCAACATGAGGTTCTCGATTTTCCTGAAATATTTAAAGATCGAAGAGAACTCTGCGTTGACGAGGTCGGTGTATTTAGTTACAACAAGGTCGGGACGTTTTGCGCCGAATTCCTTAATAATTTCAGCCGCGATTTCACCTGACTTCATCGCGAAATAAATTCCTTCACCACATGCGGGAAGCACAAATCCCGCTGAGTCGCCTGTAAGAAGAACCCGGTTAACCCCATGTTCCCTGTAAAGCCCCACCGGGATCAGTGCGCCGTTCCTTTTAAGAACCTCCCCGCCCTCGAGAAGATCAAAATTGAGCTCCTTCATCCTGGACAGGTATGATTTGAGCTGGCTCTTATTCTTAAACCTGGTGCCCACCCCTACCAAAACAGAATTACCTTTGGGGAACATCCATCCATAAAAATCCGGACTGACAGCGGGATTATAGTTGAAGATGCACCTGTTGCCGAGTTCCGCCATCCGGTCTTCTGTCGGGCTGATCACATCCTGCATGGCCACAACCATGGGGAGATTATAACCCATAGCCTGTTTAGCGATACGGCTCCATGCTCCATCGGCACCGATCACGTAGTGCGCTTCGGTTGTGTGCGTAGTTCCGTCGGGGTCAAGGTATTGCACGAGGATCTGCGAACCTTTTTCATTATATCCGAGCACCCTTCCATGTACTAAAATCGCACCGGCATCCTCGGCGGCCCATCGCAAGTGGGAATCGAATTCCCTGCGGTCTACTGTCGCGATGCATTGACCGTCGGGGAAATCCGCGTAGACTTCGTAACCGGATGGTGCCTGGAACAGCACCCCGGTGGCACGCTTTTTAATGAGGAGGTCGGGAATTCGGAATTGGTCAAGCAGTACAGATGGGATACCACCCGCGCATGGCTTATCGCCATCGGGGGACGCCTCGATCAATACAGTTCTTATACCGGCCTTCGCCAGGACCCTCGCGCAGGTTGCCCCGGCCGGACCGCCTCCAGCGACAACAATTTGCATATCATATTCTTTCCCTGCGGTCGAAATTCTAATATAAAATCCGGGTTAGTATATCATCCAGCATGTGGAAAACCGTGGGATACTGGAAATTATTTCCGGTATATCCATAAGGTCACCTTATTTGCCGGTAAGGATGAATGTGAAGTACCCGATATTGCAGTCGAGCCAGTAGGCATAAACCCAGGCTTCGTATGGTCCGTCGCCGCGCTTAACCTCAATTTTACAAGACGCGGAGTTCGGGTAATCCACATCATCGTCAACGAGATAGCCATTCTCATCATATATAACAAGGTCCACGTCCATCAGGCATATATCGTCACCCTGGACATAGAGATAGTATGTTCCGGGATCGAGGTCGAGTTCGTAGACAACAGCTTCATCCTCACCTTCATATTCCAGGTAGTCCGTGAAATATTCAATTATCTCCTCGTCATGCATTTCAGCGTTTGTGAGCCATGGTTCTGCAAGAATTTCAGCGTTTTCGATCAGGACGTCCTCGTCTCCCTCCCAATCCGTATAATGGTCGTATTCCTCTTCATGGTACATCCAGTCTACTTCAGTGCTGGCCAGCAGGAAGCAACCGTAAGCATCATCGAAGCCCTCATAGAATCCCGATCCCGCAGCTTCAAGAATAACGGTTGTCGGTTCCTCAAGGTCCAGCCAGACGAATGGATATTTATCAGTAAATTCATATTCATTAAGGAAATTCTCATCATTGTCGAAAATTACCATGCTGAAAGTAGTGATAGCCAGGCCCCCTTCACCGGTAAAATAGTACCAACCTTTATCAAGGTCCCATTCGAAGGTGATCGGATCTCCTTCACTCTCAAATTTCCCCGCCCAGGAATCAACCAGCACTTCACCCTCTTCAATTGAGAATTCTTCATACCACTCAAGTGTATCCATGATGTAATCCCGGCGTGAGTCATCATCTGTGTCGCTCACGCGGCTCAGGACGTATCCAACATAAGTTTCCGAGTATCCATCGATGCTGGAGAATACCGCATCGAATTCAATGGTAAATTCGGTATCATCGATCAGCCCGAAGTCAGCGTACGGGAAAGGCGTGGCGTAATCAATAAAGTTCGGTAACAGTTGATCGGGTGTATAAAGGCTCAAAATAAGATCGACGCACCTGGCGTCAGCCATTGCATTGATGGTGTAAAAACCGGACTCCAGTTCGAGGGTAATCGATAGAATATCATCATCAAGCAGGAAGGAGTCTGAATTTGTTACTTCGCTGCCGTCTTCTTCTTCCCACACAATCCAGTCTTCAACCCAGAGTTCTACATCATCCAGGTAAATATCATCCTGGGAGTGTTCTTCGGGATTACGACTGGATGATGCTTTTTTATTTGCAGATTTGTCCGGGTATTTCACTTCCGCAATTTCACCGTCGCCGTCTGCACAGACGACAAGGCAGTAATAACCAAGATGGTATCCCGGTTTGAAGGCCCATGCGTGCATTTGAACCAGGATCGCGGTACGTTCCTCGATTTGGAGTTCCACTATTGGGATTTTGTCGGGTTCGGTGTCCTGCTCGAGTACTTCCTCGTCCATGTCAAGGATGAACATGTCCAGGTCGGCTACATCCATGCCACCGGACGCGTAGAAAATGTATTTACCCGGCATCAGGACGTAGGTGATGAATGAGTTCTGGGAGGTGATATCTCCAACGTAAGAATCCAGGATGTTGTATTCATTATTTTCAGCAATTATCGTCCATTCAGCCACTTCGTTTTCGATAAACCCACCGGCCCCGGTCGACCTTTCAAGTTCCGGGTAAACTGCTTCATGGATTTCGCCGTCACCTTCAGTACAAAGCACAAGGCAGGATAAACCCGAATCGTAGCCTTCCTGGAATGCCCAGGCGGTTAACTGGACCTCAACGAGGGTCCGTTCATTGAGTTTTAATTCTACTATCGGGATTTTATCCGGCTCAGTGTCGGACCCAATTTCTTCACCATCTGCATCGTAAATAATCATGTCGAGATCGGTGACATTCATTCCTCCCGAAGCATAGAAAATATAATCTCCCGGTAACAGGACGTATGTGATATATGTGTCCTCACCTGAGACTTCACCGATACAGGAATCGAGGACAATGTACTCGTTACCGGCAGCGACTTCCTTCCATTCATTAATTTCGTTAGTAATGTAACCACCGGCATCGTATATCGGCTCGGGTTCGGATTCGATTACCGGTTCAGGTAAGGTGATTTCGAGGATTTCGCCTTCACCATCCGCGCAAATTACGAGACAGAAGTAACCTGAATCGAAACCCTCCTCAAAAGCCAAGGCATGGGCCTGGACGCAAATTTCTATCTGTTCATCGAAAGAGATTTCCACAATAGGGATTTTATCCGGTTCAGTATTTTCATCAAGGCGCTCTGCTGTGGCGTTATTGTTGATAAAGAGGTCCAGGTCAGCGATATTCAGTCCTCCCGAGGCGTAAATAACGTAATCGCCCGGCGCAAGGAGGAATGGCATGTGCGTGTCCTCTTCGGAAACTGTTCCAATAAATATTTCAAGGACAGTGAAACCGTTGTCCCCGGCGATTTGCACCCATTCATCGACTTCGTTCTCAATGAAATCGGTCGCGTCGTCGGCCATTGCCGGAGCGGCACTGAATAGAAATGCAAGCATAGCCGCAGATAGAAGAAGAGTTCTCATGTCAGGTCTCCCATCCTCCCGGAAATTTTTCACTCGTGGAATTGATTCTCTGCGGGAAGGCATGGGTAGTTTAGCAGATTTTCACTCTTGTTTATGCACCTGAAGATCAAATTTTTTTCGATGAAAATTAATCCAGGTGCGCCAAATTGGCCTGTAAGTGTCCAATAAGTAGGTGCAGAAGTATTGGCATATTTTCTGGAGTCCGGAAAAAATTAAATCGGAGACATATATGAGCTTGAAAGATATCGTCGATGCCCTGGTACCGCCCTTTATGCGCCGGATAAATGACGCGAGAAGAGGGGAACGTGTATCGGAGAGTCAATCATCGGTTGAGGGGGGAGGATTTCGAATCGATCCCGATGATTACGATCGCTGGGGATGGCGACGAGTATCGCGGGATGTCGCGGCGGGAGATAATCTCGACAGCGAAGCGCACCGTACCATATTAAGACGTGCGTACGCCGCATGGTGCCGAAATCCCCTGGCAGGGCAGATCGTGAACCTGACGACCTGGTTTGTGATGGGGAAAGGAATCGGGTTTAGCGCGGTCGATCCGAGGGTGCAGGAAATCCTGACCGGGTTCTGGAACGATCCTGAAAACGATATGCGTGCCGTTCAGCACTGGATGAGCAATGAACTCCAGATCTATGGTGAAATTTTCTGCCGGTTCTTTGTGAATCCATTCGATGGAACGGTCCGGATGGCCCTGGTGGACCCCCTGGAAATCAGGGATATAGCCACAGACCCGGATGACATCCGAAAACCGGTTGTATACCTCCGGGAGTACAGGAAATCCGGTCTGCCGGAAGAGTGGATCGATGCATTTACGGGCCATGGCGGAGCGAGCTGGTTCCCGACATCGGACGAGCTTGTTAAGGAAGTTATTGACGGGCAGGAAGTCCTTCATGTGAAGGTGAATAATGTATCGAATCGCAAGAGGGGACTGAGCGAGTTATACAGGGTGCTTCCGTGGCTGGACGCATTCGACAGGTGGCTTGAGGATCGTTTGGCGATCAATAAAGCGCGTGGAGCGTTTGCGTTCCTGAGGAAGGTCCCGTCGGTACCGTCAAAAGCGGCGGGTCCGTTTGAGACCGATTCGTCGGGGAAATATGTCGTTCCGAAACCGGGAAGTATCCTGGTGGTTCATGAGAGCGAGGAGTGGGAAGTACTGTCGCCCTCTATCGGAGCGGACGATGCGAAGGAAGACGGAAGGGCGATCAAATTAATGATAGCGGCCGGGAGCGGGATTTTCGAGCACTATTTCGGTGATCCGTCGACAGGCAACCTGGCGACCACGAGAAGCATGGAGCTTCCGATGGTGAAGAAATTCGAGGATCGCCAGAGGTTGTTCGAGAATGTTTTCGGAAAGATTTTCCAGAGGGTGATTGAGGCAGGAATAAGAAGCGGAATCCTGCCGGCGGGTGTCGACAGGAAGGTCGAGGTCAGTTTCCCGCCGATCGCGCCGGAGGATGTCGCGAGTTTGACGGATACACTTGTGAAACAGGTCGAGAGTGGATTGTTATCGAAGGATTCAGCAAGGCGGATGATCCCATGGATCGGAGATCCATTGGTAGAAGTGGAAAATATAAATAAAGAACAGCCTGATAAGGAGCCAACTGAACAGGGATAATCACCGATGATTAAACCGGCGAAGGTTTATCCAGATGATAAAGAGGAATAACTATGAATATACCGATTGTCACAAAACTTGAAGAAGCCCGTGTGGATGTGGACGGTTGCCTTGTGGAAGGGATCGTCCTGACGTGCGGGCTTTCAGAAAACGGAACGTATTACTCACCCGAAGTGGTGATGAGTGCGGTTGATGTTTTCAAGGGAGTGCAGTGCTTTGCGGACCATCCGAGAAATGGGGATGGCGAACGAAGCGTACGGGATGTTGTCGGAGTGATCGAGGATGCCTGGGTCAATGAAGGCAAACTGTGGGCGACCATGCGGCTTTCGAGGGCACATGACTGGCTTCTTACGATGATTATGGAAGGGCTGGTTGGAGATCTTTCGATCAATGCTCTCGGTCGTACGAAGGTTACCCGTAAAGATGGAAAGCTGGTGCGCGAGGTAATTGAAATCACAAAAGCGCACTCAGTGGATTTTGTCGCAAAAGCTGCGGCAGGCGGAAAAGTAGAACGTGTTGTGCGGGAAAGCGAAGGTTACTCAGAGGGCCTGAGGCTTCTCGAACGTATCACAGAAAAGGAGCTCGAGGATGCCCGTCCGGACCTGATCGAGAAGCTCAAGGAGAAGGTCAAGGAGAAATTTTTTCGTCCTGATGAGGAAAGTCGAAAGGCAATTGAGGAGCTGGAGAGACAAATTGAAACGCGCCATAGAGCGCTTCTAAGGGAAGCCACAGTCGCGACGCTCATAGAAGAGAGCGGTCTTCCGGCAAAATCGAAGGAATTTTTACTGGTTGAGGCATTGAATGTGGAAGCGGGTGACGAAGATTTTGAGGTCAAAGTGACTGAACTGATCGAACGCCACCGTGCATATATCGCGGACCTGACTTCAGAAGGGATGATCCGCGGGATGGGCTCCGAGAAAGCACATGATGAGAAAAAGTCATTGAAAAAGTCGGAGACTTTAAAATTGATGGGAGTAGGATAAGAGAGGTTATCCCTCCTGCAGTATGAGTAGGTAAATTCAGTATTATTCAAGAAAGTGAGGTGCCAGGATGGCGCAGAATTATATCTCGCACGGAGAGGTCATTACATTGACCGCCGGTGCGAGCTACACATCGGGGTTGCCGTACCGGATTAGTAATTTCAACGGTGTTGCCCTGATAACAGTCAGTTCAGGGGATCTTCTGAGTTTCAAGCTGGAAGGGGTATTTGAATTTACCCTCGCCAGCGTATCAGAGGGTGAACCGATTTACATCGATCAGAACGACGCTCTGACCCTGACTGCAATAGGTAATGATCTGTACGGGCGCGCGATAACGGCGTCCGATCCCAATAATAAATTTCACTGCCGGATCCTGCAGAGCTAGGGTCGGTCAGAATGAGGAAGGTTAAATTATGAGTCTACTTAGAGAATGGGCGAAACGCGCCCACGATCAGGGCTTCACCGGGTCTCTCATCAGGCAGATCCTGGCGGATGAGGAATTCGAAGATAACGCCGTCGATGGCGTGATCGAAGCCATGAATCTCCGCGAAGCGACCACGAGCGATTTCAGCGACCTGGTCGGAGATTCGTCAAATGTCGAGAGGGAACTGATCAAGTCGTATGAACTTGCCCAGGCAAACTGGAAAAAGTTCGTCAACATCATTCCCCTCCGGGACATGAAAGCTGTAACACGCCTGAGAAGGAGCGATACCGACAGGTTCGAGGTCGTTCCTGAAGGCGGGGAGCATGAGCAGGGGGATTTCTCCAGCTACAAGGTTGAATACACACCGCAGAAGTACGAACGCGGTGTGAATTTCACCTGGGAGATGCTGGTAAACGATGACCTTGGAGCGTTCAGGAATATCGGACGCGAACTCGGAATCGCGGCACAGAACACGGTGAATGATTTCGTTGTTAAGTTTATCGCTGACAATCCGACGATTTACGACTCGGATGATTTGTTCCATGCGAATCACAACAACATTGGCTCCGCTGCCCTGGATGAAGCATCGATGGCTGCGGGCATTACCGCGATGCGCGGGCAGACGAGTGAGAAGGGCAACCCGCTCAATATCGAGCCGGGATATCTTCTGGTTCCACCTGAACTGGAATTTACGGCGAAGAAGCTGGTGCATTCGGTACTGGTTCCTGGCAGTTCGTACAATGACAGCAACGTTCTCCATGGAATTGTTGAGGTTCTTGTCGAACCGCTTCTAACGGATGCGAATAACTGGTACCTGATCGCGAAACCGTCGAGTATAGCGACCATTGAGATCGGATTCCTCGGCGGACGGGAAACACCTGAGATCCTTGTCAAGGAGGATTTCGACAGGGACGTGATCTGGTACAAGGGACGAAGTGTTTTCGGTGGAGCGGTGATGGATTACCGTGGATTCTACGGCGCGATTGTTACTTAAAACTAAAAGAACCACCGATTAAAATTGGTGTTGATTCAAATCAGGGGACACCTCGATTTCGGGGACGAAATGAGGTGTCCCCGATGAGAAAGTAAGGCAGAAGCAAGCAACCGGGGACACCTCTGATCATCCTGATTTGCAGGTGTCCCCTTTATTAAAACCTTCGATTGATAAAACCTCCGGGTAAAGGAAAAAAAATGGCAACTATCGATCAATTGAGACTGAAGATCCTGGATAAAAAGCAGGTTGTGCTCGGGGAAAGAATCGGAACGGGCGATGCGAGTAATAAAGTATTCAAACTCAGCCTCAACCCGGTTATCAGTGGGTCGGTGACAGTTTACGTTGACGGATCCGAGGTTACCGAGGGTGTCGACTTCACGCTCGATTACAACACGGGCAAGTTGACCTTCACCACCGCTCCGCCGGACGGGGATTCGGTAACTGCAGATTATGGATTCGCTGCATTCAGCGACAGCGATCTCCAGGAATTCCTCGATGCTGCAGGCGGGAACCTTGCACTGGCGGCCGGAGACGCGCTGACATCGCTCCTAGCGGACCGTAACAGGCTGGTTACCTGGTCGAAAGGTGACGCGAAGATCGATTACGACAAGTTGAGGAAAGATATCGCGGAAGTTGCCGTGAAGTTTCATAAACAGGGTGTGAGTGAGGCTGGAGGAGCGGTTAGCGACAATGTCGACTGGGAGGAGGTGGTCTGATGCCTCCGATGGAACCGAATTTTAAGGCTAACACCGGGCATGACGCGCTTCGTGTGTGGATGGATTTCTGGGAATTCACCGGGAATCTCAGGGTTGATATTATCAGGCGTTCGGGATCAAATGGCGATCCGGCGAAAATGATCGCGGCGATTATCAGTGAGACCGTGATTGCTTCAGTTCCTGCAATAGTTGTCGACCGGGAAGAGGCCCCATACACCGATCGTGGAGGCGAGATTCCGGCCGGGAAGATCAAACTCGAACTGATTGATACCGTCCGGGAAACCGACTGGCTGAAAATGAACGATGTTGAATATGAGGTTGATTCAGTAGAGGAACAGGGCATGGGAAATTTCGCGATCTGGGTTGTAAGAGCCAGGCGGGTGGATTAAGGCACTCTCTGAACTAACCATAAAGACAGGAAAAAGAATAAAAGGAAGTGCGGTGAATGGCACTTAACGCGTCGCAGATAATAAACAACCTGAAGCGGTCGTTTAATGTTTACCTGGAAACATCGCTACCGGGCGCAACGGTCAATTTCGATGAGGATCCGTTTGAAACGGACGGCCTGGACTCATGGTACGCGGTACGGTATTCGGGATATTCAAGCGAACCGGCCGGAATGGGTGAGTTAATCGATGATTCCGGGACAAAAGGCAAGCTGCACAGGCTCGGTTGTGAAGTCAGCGCCTGGAGTCGTGATGATTCACAGCGCGAGAACCTCGGGGACATGATCGACCTGATAATGGATTGCTGTGAAGCGGGCCTTGTGCCGTTCGATGATTTCGCGGATCCCGAGGATCCAGTGAATATCGGCGATATGAGGATTATCGTCGGGGTAGGCAGCATGACGCCATTATGGGGGGGAAGTAAAGGCCCCGTGTTGAAATCGTCAAGTGATATCCATGCCGGGAAACGCCTGGCGGGATTTGTTTTGGAAATTGAACTGGAAGTAATCTCAGAGATTTAATGAATTCCAGGAGGAATTGAGATGGACATTGAAGTGCTCATAGAAACGGTGAAAAGGTTAGGCGAGGAGTTGTGCGAGCTTGAGGAGAAACTTTCAGAGATAGCTGAGGGTGGAATGAAAAAATTTCCCGAGAGGTAAAGAATGGCAGATATTGGTGACATACATGAATTCCGCACCGCGGAGATGACACTGGGTTCGGACGACCTTGCGTTTGTTGTGGAAGCGAGGGTTGAAGAAAAGTGGGAGACTGTCTCGTTTCCACTTTATGAAGATAAATCGACGATCCGGAGCCACCCGACTCTGAAGGTAATTACCGTTGTGGTGCGCAGGAAGTACCAGGACAGCTCCCCGCTTCATGCGGCGATCGAGGGAAATCCCCTGACGCTGGTTTTCGAATCGGGGAATGAGACGCATACATTCACGAATGCGCGCGTAATCGAGTGGGTGGTGTACGGAAAACTCGGCGGTGAGATGATGGAAGAGGTTCAGATCGCCTGCGAGGGTGAGTCCTGACCCTGTAATGTTCCCAAACCGGTAAGGAAAGATGCATTAACGGGGTCACACATCCCCGTTTTACTTTGATCGGATGGTGAAAAAGTTATGTCGAATATCACGTACAGCCTGGGGGGGACAAGTTTCGATGCGGTTCCGGAAAAAATGGATCGGACCCTGGATCTTCCAGTTACGAGTGAAGCGACCCTTGGACGCGGAAAAGTCTACGTGGTCGGGGTCAGGAATGAAACGATTGTTCTCAGTGGAAAATACATGACGACCAGCGTGAGAAACGCAATCGAGACGCTTTATGATTCGTGTGAATTAACAGGTGCGATGTTTGTATTTAATGATGGATCGACCGACCGGAACGTATTAATCAACTCGTTTGAGACCACTCCGATTGTTGGGGTGACCGAAGGGTTTGGATTCCGTATCGAGCTGGTAGTAGTCAGTTAAGAATAAACAAAAAAAAATTTAAAAAAGAAACCGATGAAACGGGAGAAATAAATGGCTGCAGAATTGAAAGTCTATGAAAACTCGGGATGCACGACAGAGACGCTGATTCGCTATGAGAATACAGTGCTGGTCCCGCTGACGGGTGCGTCGGTGATCGAATCCCCAAACCAGGGCGGTGGTAATGCGCCTCCCGATGAGTTGACGCTGGATTTTACCTATGATTCCGGCGATACGGAGTGGGATTGCCAGGTCACACGGAAAGACGGCACATCATACATAAAAACAGGAATCACCACGAACGGGAACGATGTCAATTACATAATCCCGGGAGCCAGCCTGACGGTTGCGGACCTTAATACATCCAATTCTTACCAGGCGAAGGTGTATATCGGGTGGAATCCCGGGATCATCGTTGCCGGGAATTCATCGTCGGCAAAACATCTCTGGGTCAAAAATATTGGCGATGCAGATGGTAGCGACGCGAGAATCAGGATACTTCCCGACGGCGATTTTACCAATACCACGAACACCCCGATACGTGCGATCAACGAGGGTAAATACCAGCTGAACACTGCGATCGGGACGTACAACGTGAAGGTGAAAGCGACTACAACGAAAGTGGACGTCTCCTATGAGGGGGGCGATCCGACAGAGGTGGATATTGTCGCTGACGGAACCACGGAGAATGAACTGGCTACAGGCTTGTGGGTGGTATTCAACACCGGGCTTGCCGAGGATGACGAGGTTGACATTTATATTTCAGACGGTAAGTCAAGAGTTCAGATCGCGTCGGATAACTCAGGCACACCCGGGACGTTCGGGACGTCGGATGTTGTGTTCGGAAATATGGATCAGAATGACACCGACAGTTTCTGGGTGAAGATTGTGACGCAGGCGTCCGATTCGCCAAGCGGGAACCCAAGGCACGCGAATCTCCAGGCGAGAATAACAACGATCTAGATTTTTTGAAAGTGACACAAGGAAATTCCAATGACTGATGGATTCATCGTGACAACTGACAGCTTGAGCATAACTGTCGAGACGGAATCATTTACGGTTGTCTTTTCAAAGGAGCATTGCGGGATAACCTCTTTCAAGTACAAAACCGGTAGTATCTGGCATGAATGCGTAGAGCCTGGCATCGCTTCTCCCATACTTCTGGGACCGTACCTGTATTGCGACGATATTACCGGGGATTACCTGTATCCATCGGGTGGATACCATAATTCCGTCGTGGTCGAAACCCCATGGTTCGTAAGTATTAACCAGGATGGATATCTACGGAACAGCTCGATACCGGGGTTTACAGACCTTGATTACCGGGTTCAATGGAATATCTGGCCATCGGGACGGATCGCGTGCAACATGACGTTGACAAACAATTACGGTTCGACACTGGTACTGGATGAGGACGCGTACCGTATGGATCCCGCGGACGACCCGGACATTAATCTCGATCGGGACACTTACCCATACCTGTTCTGGTTTGGATTTTACTCGAACAATACGGGCAACGGTGCAAATGATCTGTCCGGCGATGGGATTACGGTTTCATACAGGATGCGCCTCACGAATTACGAGGTTTCGGGGAACACAAACAGGATCTTCCGGACATCGTTTCTCTGGGATGACCGCACCGGCATCGACCAGGAGTTTCTTCTTGCGCTCTCCCTATACGGAAGTTGGGGTGACTGTACAAACTCAACGGATATCCATAATCGAGGAGACTCTTTGAGTGATGATTTGCAATATCCTGATCCACTGGACGGTTCGTTCAATGCCGGGGATGTGATCGTCGGGTCTTTAGTGGGCGACGGTTTCGATAGCAAATTGAGTGCCTATGTAGTCAGCACATAGATCGAACATTGAATGTGCCATTTTAATATTTTTACCCAACCATGCCATGGATAACCTGATAAGAATAAAACTCGATCCCAAACGTGGAGATGCAGTACATTACGATTTCATCAGGCCGTGTTTTACCGTTCATAACTGGCCTGGTGACGAAGTGGATGCCTGGTTCAGTGATGATAACGGATCGACATGGGATAAGCTCGACAGCGCCGAATTCAAGTCGGGATATGACTTCGGGCTGAAAAGGCTTTATATTTCTCTCCTTTTTGATGTTAATACAATCAGCCAGCTCGCACTGTTTGGATCCGGGGGTACAAATGTCGGTGTGGGATTTACGCTGACTGATTACGATCTCATCCCGGTCGGGTGGAATTCAGAGGGCGCGCACGGCCTGGTAATTAATGTGGGCTGCAGTGTCGGAAATGATTTTGCATGCGAGACAGGCACAGGCGTAACTATCCAGGGGAATCACGAAAAAAATTGTCCGGTCGGGTATTTTGTTAAAAGGCCATATGAGAAAAATTTCCCCACGGGATTTAAAATAGCCGCTCCGAACGACACAATCGTGCCGGCCGGATTCAATCTCGGGACGGTGCTCACGGAGTCACAGGGAATAGGTGTGACAATTATGGGGTTGTCCGAGTTCGGGATGAGTTTCTTCTCACTCGATCAGAAGACGGTCAATGCCCTGAGTGGTGAGGCGGTTCACAACAAACAAAAAACAATGACCTTGAACGGTACAACGTCGGAGGACCTGGATTAATGAGCCTTTGGGACAAAATTGAGGTGGTTTCCCCTGACGGTGAAACCACATATATTGAGGATGTCGATTTCGTAATCGATTATGAGAACGACACGATAGCCCGGCTTGAAGATGGAAATATCCCCGATGGCGGCCAGGTGGTGGTCCGGTATGGGTTAGGGGTTCCGGGCGATGTTCTTACAAGCCTGCAAACAGATGGGGCCGCTGTCCTTCGACCCGTTAAGGCTTTATTGAAGATATTGCCGTCTGCAGGAGCCGATCTTTTTACGGTTGGGACCGATATATCTGATAAGTGCGTCCGGGTTGATTTTGTACAGAAGCTTGGATTGAGTCCACATTACATTGAGATTACCCTATCAGACCTTGATCTTTATACAAGTTGTAATCCCACTGATGATGTAATTATCGGTATTGCGATTGGCGAAGTTGATACGGGTGGCGTGACTCATTACACGGAATGCTTCCGGGGACTCGTTACTGAACGGGATTTTATTTCGAATAAAAATGGTTCCCATCATGTTCGTATAAGAGTCGAGGATTTTTCAGTTTCGCTTGATGCACCCAGGCAGGAAGCGCTCGGCAGGACGTGGCACCCAAGGCTCAGGCGTGAGGTTTTCAGGAATGGAGTGATTATCGCCGACGATTACCGCGAGATAAGGTCGATGAATATATATGGCGACGTGGACTTTGATGACATTATCGAACTTCACTTCGCTAATGAATATCCACGGGCACACCAGGTTATTAGGGATTGTTTCGACTTAGCGGGAAGCCAGCACCTGTCGAAGCTGGTTATCGACTGTCTTGATTTCCCGGTTCTGTACATGGATGGGATGGAAAAAACCCCGGGGGATGTGATCAGGGAGATTGCGTCGCTTGCAGGCGCGAGCGTGTATGCGGATGGGACAACCCTGATTATCAGTGAGAACGGGTTTCCGGATGAGTTCAAAACAGCGTGGATTTACGATGCTTTGACAGTACTCGATGAAAGCGAGAGGAATCGGAGCGAAAATAATTACTCTGCCGTCCAGATATTCGGGCACAGCGAGACGAGCCGGCTTCCGACGAGGTCAATTTATATCCCTCCAACGGATTTCATGCATCCGGGATGGATTCGTGTCCTGGACGAGGAAGGCACCCTGGAACCATCGGAGCCCGTTCGAACCGATGAAATTCCCCAGCCGGCGGAGCTCGTTTTCCAGCTCGATGGGGAATTGTACGAGCCTTCGACCATTACAGTTGTCGGCGGGGAACTGGCATCGCGTCCCACGCTTGAAACCATCGAGGGCAAGCCTGTAATTAACGTAACGGTTTTAATCGAGTGGATGGTCGAGGACAAGGCCGGAGAATGCCCATATATAGAAGATGAAGATGGGAACAGGCTGTTCAGGATTCTCGGGCGGGTTTTCGACGCCATCCCGAATTCGGAAGGTGTGCATATCCCGATCGCGCATGCATCGGTATGTCGCGAGCGCCTTGATGGCGACGAACAGGGTGAAATTTTCGATGTAAGCGCGGATGAAAATGGCGCATACGTGTTCGAGATTGTACCCTTGGGGATTTACAGGATTATCGCTGACGCACCAGGCTATATCGATAATTTTTCAGATGACGACCCTGATAACGATGAAATAAGGGATCTCCACCAGGAACTTATTGAATATGAAGAGGAGATTGAGGCCGGAAGGTTTGAGAAACAGGCTACTGATTACCACGTCATAGTTTGGGCAAGGCCGAAGATTTCGGCGGGTCCCCTTGCGGATTTGATCGTAAGCCAGGTGCTTCTCGAAGTCCGTGATTCGGGTACCCGGACCGGCGAACCGCTCGTTTACGGACCGCCGGTACGTGATGAAAGGATTACTACCGAGGTCATGGCAAGGAGGATCGGACAAATTTTACTTGCCGGTTCGGACCAGGAATCGCCGTCGGTAAAGTTAAGGCTTCCATTGAATCGATGGTTGAGAGCGGGGGACGGAGTCCGTATTACGGGTGACATCCTGGATCTCAACCTGCCCGCAAGCAGGGAATTCCAGGTAACAGGTGTGAAGAAAGTATTCGAACCGGAGACGGGAAAGTCATGGGATATAGTCTCAAGCGCCCCTGACAAAACCGGGGCTATATTTACAAAGAGATTGGGTGACGATCCGCTGGACACTCGTGTCGGCACTGTGATCGCTGTTTACCGTAACGAGCTTGGCGGACGGGTATACGATGTATCCGCTTCAGGGACGACCCTGTTTGGTTTAAAGCCTTACCCGCTTCTTGGAGAAGTTATGGTTGGCGAAACGGTTCAGATCGCTCGTGCAACGAAAGGTGCGATGAGTTATCTGATCGTCGCGAGGACAACCGAAGTTTTTCCTGAAGAGAGAATCTGTTATGTCTGAACTCAAAATTAAAAACTCCGGTGAAATCCCTCTTCATAATACCAGCGCGATAGGACTCCAGCCGGAAACCGGTGGGATAGGGCTGTATAAACCGGGCGATGATGGATGGATTGTCGGGATCCGGTTGATTGTCGATCTAAGGCATTTTCGCAAACAGGGTTCAACGAGCGGGTTTATGACACTCAACAAGCTGGAGCTGGTCATTCCAGGAGAGAACGGGATGTATACCGGCAGGATCGAAGGCTGGGACCATTACAAGACCTATGGTTACACGGAATTATACAAGCCTGTCGTATGCCAGTTGCTGCCCGATCACCCGGAATGGACGACATTTGCCTGGCTGGACGCTCCGGGTGTTGACGACCCGTATTTTTATTTCGGCTGGGGACTTCGTAACGACTTGATGCCGCCGAATGGTTATCGCAGGAGATCTGTTGTTGCATACATGGGTGTGAATTTCCCGATCAGGGACGGTATTCGTCCTTCGTTTACAGAAATCCCTCCCGAGGACTGGCTGAAAGAGCATATGACAGATTCCGCTCCAGCGGGAACCTGGGAATTAAAGGCCGATGTGTCGGGGTTTACAGTCGACGAGGGAGTGATGAAAGAAACACATGCGGTGTTTCGCATAATGGAGGGTCGTTCGAGGTTTATTATTGGCGAGCTGGATTTCGTAAAACATGGTGATATATGGGTTGGTGAATCCGACCAGAATTTATCCGGTGTGTTTTGGGGATCGGGTCAGGACCCGGGACTTCTTAAGATTCTGTCAGGCCCTGCGAAAAATAGGGAATTCAGGATAGTTGGCAGTTTTTATTCTGGCGAGAATCCACCTCCGGGGTTTCCACCAAATACCTGGTGTCTGAAAATTCATTTCGATGACGGCAAACCATCGAGTTTCGGTGTGACGGCCGGTACGGAGTACCGGTTGACAAGTCCGTTTATCAAGCAGGTTTTGAAACTGGTTGAATATTACGAAAAGTTTGGACCGGGAGTATACCCGCCGCAGAACCTTCACTGGGAGTTTATACCGATCTTGTAGATTGCGAGGTTGTCATGAGAAAAGGACCGCACCTTATTTTATACAACAGGACAAATACCGAGCGCATTACAGCTCTTGATTTCGGGACCCTTCGGCCGAATGTAACAAGCCGGGAGATCGAGGTCTGGGTCTGGAACAAGAAGGATTTCGACGATGCCCCTACTGCGATCGATGTCAGGGTCGGTGTTCTGGCCGCGAACGGTATTGCTGGTGATATTGTTGCCGGCAGGTATATTGAAGTTCGTTCAGACGGAATACAAGATCCAGACGGCAGGATATTATATGATGATTTTGAAACCAGTTTCACTGGAATTGGCGGGGAATTGACCGAATCCGGCGCGTATCATTCGATTGGGGATATCCCGACTAATTGCGCGAGGCGTCTTGTTTTCAGGGTCAATCCACCCGAGAGTTTTTCGCATGCCGGAATTCCGCGGTTTCATCTCCGGATCGGATGTTTTTCCGAAGATGTGAAATGGTTGTATGTAAAAGATTAAGGGATCCCCATAAATCCTATTTGTATTGGATGGTGAAAATACATGGCTGATCAGCTTTTTGAATTAATTAACACGATTGCGGAAAGTCCGAATTCGGCACTGATGATCTGCCTGGCAATGATTGTCGTGCTTTCCTGGGGATGGTGGCGACGTGAGCAGGGACATGTAACCCGTTACGATACCCTTCGCTCGGAATGGATCACGAGAGAAAACGCTTACCTTGAAAGCCTTGGTGAGCGTGATAACGATGTCAGCGCACTTGGAAGAGAAACATTTACGGTGCTGCAGGATGTCGCCATGGCACTTGCGGGAATGGAACGTACACTGGATAGTGTGGATACGATGGTGCATATGGTTGTAAACAGAAAACTGCGCGGGGAGGATCGAGATGAAAAATCTTAAAATGAATCCAAAGAGGTTGCTTGGACTTACGAGGGCCTGGAGCGCGTATATCCGTGTACTCGTCCAGGCTATTATCCAAAGACAATCGAAGATATCCGGCCTGGTTGAGTGATGGAAATATTTTTGGATTAATCAATATTTGATTAGATAGCGACCAGGGTTATATCTATCCAAACAGGCTAAGTAACCCTTGAACTAAATTGGAGCAAACCTTGTCTTAATATCAGAGGTTAAAAATCTTGGAATTGTATTTTGTTCTAGTAAAGCAGTGTATTTAGGATTATAATAATAAATATCGCATCCTTGACCGGATCACCACAGATTCATTATGTTCCTAAAATAATCCAATTCACATTTTGTTATTTAAGAAAAATGGAAAGAACATTACCTGATTTCGAAGACCCGCCGGTAGTTGAAGTGGCCCTCTCTGTCCAATTTGAGAAATTAACTGGACTGAGATCTCAGCACATTGGCTTACTATGGTTAGAATATAAGCACGACGACTACCCAGAAATTGAGGAACAACAACCTATTGGTCCAGTTAATGAAACTTTCCCAAGTTTTGGCCAACCAACTCCAAAGTTCAGGCTGGAATTTCAGGAATCACCCAGTTTACCAAGATTTTGGTTTTTAAATTCTCAGCAAAGCAGATTAATCCAAATTCAGAATGATCGATTTGTATACAACTGGCGTAAGGCAGGGGAAGATGAGACCTATCCGCATTTTGATGAGGTGAAAGAATGTTTTATTGGTGCATATGATACATTTATTAAGTTTATAAGTGATCAGAAAATAGGTGAGATAATACCTAATCAGTGTGAAGTCACATATGTAAACATTATACCATTAGAGGGTGAGATGAGTTCACATAGAGATATTGATAAGGTGATAACTGTTTTCAATAGAGAATATTCTGAGAGTTTCCCGCTAGAACTTGAAAACGCTCAGATAGTAATGAGACACATTATTAATAATTCATCTGATCAAGCAATTGGTAGGTTGCATATCTCATTGGACCCCGTTGTGGGCCTGGGAAATGAAAAAGCATTTTTATTAAAACTAATAGCTAGAGGAAAACCTGAAGAACCGGACCTGGGTAGTACACTTAAATTCTTTGACCTTGGCAATGAAATGATAGTAACCTGCTTCACGTCAATTACCACCAAATCAATGCATGATGTCTGGAGGAGAAAATGACTTCAGGAGCGATTCCATCTACACCTTATTACCCAAGGGGTTTAATTGATAAAGAATATCAAGCATTTGATATTTCAACCATGCCAAGAATGCCAAATCTTACAGAGAGAGTCGAAATCATCCAAAATACAGAGGTAGAAGACATAATTAAGATAATCCCAGATAAGACCAACCTTGATTGGATTGGGTCTGTAATTGAAAGGCTAAATTATTTGACAAATTTACCTGTCAATTGGTGTTCCCCAAATGCTTTACCGATTAATCGGAAGATAGCTATTGGGCTTCTAGAGCTTATTTTCAAGATCATTACTAGTGAAATGCCAGAGCCGTTTATTGGGCCAATGGAAAACGGCTCACTTCAAATTTCATGGCATACCAATGGGGTTGATCTCGAGATAGAATTCCAAACTCCTGAGATTATCTCGGTATATTACGAAAAGGGTGGGGATTTTGAAGAATGGGAAACAACAGTCCTCAATGATTTGGATAGATTAAAGAGTAAAATCGACCAGCTCTCTTAAAGGAGAATTAGTGGAGGGCATGGCAGATGATCCAAAAGAGCTTAGTCCTGAAATCCCAGAAAGCGCTACATTATGGCGGTTAATTCACAAGACTTGGGTTCATAAGGATTCTAATCCCGACCAGAATAGGTATAGACCAGAATCTTTAGCTTTTAAGCCTAAATCTGGTCGCATATCAGTCTGTATAGCAGATGAGATACTGGCAGATGGATTATCACCCGCTGATTTTCTTAATACTGTAAAAGATCATTTTCCGGATTCTGGTATAGCCTCAATATCTGTTAGTCAGGTTAAGGCTTTGGGAATAAAAGTAGTCCGATCGTTTTCTGAAATTATCCCTGCCCACGCTGAATTAGTTGTACCAAAAGTTCCAAAATCAAAATCAAAAAAAATTAAAAGTGATCTAGCAAAAGCATCAGTTTGGGTTGTTGCACCACCTGGTTACGAAACAAAAATCGTTATTGGCTCTTAAATCTCTTTCACGCCTCTAGGGCAATTCCTACTCACTCGCGCCAGGTATATCTTCGTTTTCTTCTTGTTCCGGTCGATGGTGGTGTGTGCCTGGGGGTCGATCCTGTACCGGCTACCCGTCCCCGCTTGACAGGTTTATGCAAGAAATCAAGCCCTGAATAAAACCGGTCGCCCGGATACCAGGTAATTTTCTTCAGCCCCTGGAGAAGCGCGGCGAATACAAGCCCGCCCAGAAACCCTCCGATGTGTGCCATGAACGCGATATTGCTTCCGCTTTCGGCGAAACCACCGAGTAGCTGGAGCAGGAACCAGAGCCCGAGATATATGATCGCGGGAATAGAGGTAGTGCGGAAATAGAACCTCCAGCCCATAAGTGTCCGGATTGTACTTCTCGGGAACATATAGATGTATGCTCCCATCACACCCGCGATCGCGCCGGACGCCCCCACTGCCGGAATAGTCGAATCGTGCTGGAACATTACATGCATTATTCCCGCGATGAGACCGCAGACGATGTAAAAAATCGGGAACATGAATTTTCCGAGACGGTCCTCGACATTGTCGCCGAACAGCCACAGAAACCACATGTTGCCGATGAGATGAAACCATCCGCCGTGCAGGAACATGGAGGAAAAAAGCGTAATAATTGGTGGCGCAAAGGTTTTAATTTCAACCCCGGCATTTATCATATATTCACTGATAACCGACCCATACTGAAGTGTGCTGTCATCGGATGTAAAAAACCTCGCGGGGATGGTGCCGTAGGAAAAAATTGTCCGGATATAGTGTTCGAATCCTGCAGTGTACGACAGGACGAAAACAACTACGTTGGCAATAATCAGGATTAAGATCCAGATCGGCGGTGAGAAGGTTTTGGTATCGTCGGCGTACGGTAGCATTGTGATTCCAGACTGCTGTTATGGATTTATTACCGTCTTATTTCCCAAGAATGAGCTTATTCAAAGCGTACTGCGACCTGGGTGAAGTACCAGTTTCCGTCTATTTCCTCGAATGATAACCGGTATTCAAGGTCGGGGAAAATGTAGAGCACCCTCCAGCCTTCACCCTGATCCACGACCACGCATTCAAGTTCCCCATGTTCCCATAATGCCATCGTGGCTTCATCGAATAAATCGTCACGTTCGATTTCCAGAAAGTGAGTAAGATCTACTTCATCAATCCCGGTAAATACACCCTCATCCCCCCACAGCAAGTCCTTGAAATTCGATTCATGAGAGGTGATCCCATCTTCCGTAATGTAGGTAAATTCCCGCATGGATGTGTCGTGCATCAGATCTGAAAATGTACCGGTGGGTATTATCTGCCCCGCGACTTCAAGCCCGAGGTCTTCGTGAAGAAGCGACCCGATCGCGTCCGGATCGTTGTTTCGAACCGCAACATCAAGCACCTCGACAGCGTCCTCGAACGATTCAGCACCGCCAGCCCAGGCGGGAAGCACGAAAAACATAGCCATCAGAGCGTACACAACGATTGGCATGGGCTGAAAAATTGTATTTTGATTGCTTATTCTCAACATTGAAAATTATTACCCGGAAAAAAAAGTCACTAGTTTGTAAATCCCAAAACCAATCATGACAATAACCAGGGTGCTGCATCCGATCTGTCCGAGGCATCCCTCGACACATCCCGATACAGCCTGTCCGAACGCCCCGATGCATCCGACCGGGTCGACGCATCCGGCGCACCCGGCGGCCATGCACCAGTCGAACCCGGTGTGCTGCTCGGACTTGTCTCCCGGTTCGAGGTCCTCGGGGGTAAATTTGCTTTCACTTTCACTCATCGACTCGTCGGGATTGATTCCCTTCATCCCGAAGCCAGATTATACAGATATTTACCCTCCGCAGGCTATCATGGAGTCCTGAAAATTAGACGGTTGAACGATTCAAAAGATGCGGTTTATCGTGAAACAACCTGGCTGGAGAATACCCGGGTGCCGCCCACATGCGTCGTACGAGGTAAAGTTAACGTTCAATTTAAAAATTTTCTATGAGAGATTTAAATAGTTGACTCCACGCTAAGCTTGTGGGTGATATAGATTGAAACCGCCGGGTGCCGCCCACATGCGTCTTACGAGGTAAAGTTAACGTTCAATTTAAAAATTTTCTATGAGAGATTTAAATAAGTTGACTCCACGCTAAGCTTGTGGGTGATATAGATTGAAACCGCGAATCACCCATAAGCTCAAATAAAAAATTCTCTTATAATCTTCTCTGGTTCCTTTAATCGGATATGGGAATTCTTGAATGCCAAGTTAAACGCGTATGGGCGGCACCCGGCGGGATCTTTGTTTTTAGAACGACTAACAGAATGAACGAAACTCATGGGCCGGGTGTCGCCCACATGCGTCTTACGAGGTAAAGTTAACGTTCAATTTAAAAATTTTCTATG
>CBDURU010000007.1:0-60286 GCA_965369865.1 uncultured bacterium
GATAATTCCTATGGCGTCAGATGCGTTTTTGATCTGGCGGGTCCAGCCGATCTTACCAGGCTCGATGGCCTGCTGCCTCCTATCCGGGAACTTGTCAACATGTTCCTTGGAGCCGACCCGATTCTCAAAGGAATTGATGAACCGTTACCGGGAGCGCTGGAAGCATCGCCTCTGACATATATTGACCAGGGGGACCCCCCGGTTTTTATTGTGCATGGAACAGTGGACATAATCATTCCGCAATGGCAGTCGGAGGAATTATACGAAACGCTTGTCGATGCTGGTGTCGAGGCTGAACTTGTGATAGTCGAGGGTTTGGACCACGAGGGGCACTGGGAGCAGTCGGAAATGGCGCCTGAGGAAATCTGGTCGAGGATTCTCGAGTTTGCCATGAAGTATGTGGGCGAGTGGTAGGCCGCTTTTTTATTACAACACAATTTTAATACGGGTCAATTACAAATAACGACCATAAATGGGTGGCCGTCACAAGCGGAGTATGACGTAGCTTGTGGCAGGGGATATTGTTTAGAAGTCGCCGACAAGCTACGCTTTCTCTCCGCTTGTCGTCGGCACCCGCTAATCCACACCATCTAAGAAGGATTCTTTAACCCACCCTACCCCTCCTCAAACAACGGGGGTTGGCCGTCTTTCCCATTTGTTTTAATTTCCGGGGTTTCAGAACCTGATTCCGTTTGTCCCGGCTCCTCATCCAGCGGCGGACCGGTGATCTCAATTACCATGATCGCGATGTCATCGAACGGCTCGGCACCGTGCTGGAAATCCACAACATCCTTGAGTAGCGCGTCAATGAGAGGCGTTTTTCCCTTCAGGCAATTCCTCTCCACGGAATCGCTGAATGCCTTCCTCCCGTAACGCCTGCCGTCCGGGTTCATTGCATCGGTGATCCCATCCGTAAAAAACACGATTTTATCATTCTGTTTAAGCTGGATTTTTTCTACCGAATACTTCGTGCCCTCGAACATCCCCAGGGGAAGGCCTTCGCCCGCAAGCTGTGAGAGGAATTCCTGGTCATGATGCCACCATAGGGGTTTTTCACTTCCCGCGATCGAATATGTCATCCTGTGTGTTTTCGGATCGAGGATCGAATAGAACCCGGTGGAATACTGGAAGAAATCCTCCAGCCCCGAGTCCCTCTCATACAGGCTTTCATTCAGGAGCTTCAGCATCTCATTCGGACGCCTCACCTTGTGGGCGAGAACGCGAACCGAGTTGATTATCGCCATCATCGTAAGACTTGCCGGGACCCCCTTCCCGCTGACATCCCCCATAGCGATCCCGATTCGGCTGCCGCCCAGTTCAACGATATCGAAATAATCTCCGGACAACTGCCGTGCCGGATGAATCAATCCCCTTATCCTGACATTTTCCATTTCATAAATTTTGGGAAGAACATGCTGCTGGACTTTTTCCGCAAGGCGGATCTCCTCGTTTTTTCGTTCGTTCTGGAGCATTATCTCGTGATGAATTCGTGCGTTACGGATTGCTATCGCGATCTCGCCGGAGAGATATTCCAGTGTCTCGATATGGGTTCTTGAGAACATATTGCCCTGGTCGCCGTAGAAAAAGAGCAGGCCTTCCACAATGTCCTCGCGAAGGATCGGAAATGCCAGGAACGATTTAAGGTTGTATTTATCGATAAGCGATGGTGTAAACCATGGCCCGAGGTTATCCACACGGAATTCATCGATTAACAGGCTCGACCCAGTTTTTCTTACGTAGTCAACAATAGTCTGGAATGAATCGGACCCAAAGAAACGTTTCCAGTTTTCAGAACTCGGCCGGATGAGTTCTGCGAATTCGCCACGCTGTGAGCCCGGTTCAAACAGTTTGATCACGGCTGCCGGCGCCCCGCACACCATCATCCCGTTCACGAGGACAATATCGAGGATTTCTTCCGGGTCAAGTCCGGCGGCATTGATTGCCTTGGATATCTGGGTAATTTTCTGGAGACGATCTACAGTCAGATCGATTTTTGACTTCGCGAGGTTCAGATCGAGCGTACGCTGTACCAGTACCCATATCACGAGAAGAAAAATCAGGGGTGGGATGAGCCTGATCCCAAGTGTGTTGTAGTAGATCAGGAAAATGTAAAAGCTCAATGGAGTGAAAATCAACGTGCTTACAAGGTCCCAGCGGATTAATTTCATAAGGACCGACTGCTGGATAACCCTTCCTTCCGCTATCACCGCCGGAATCAGTAGGCTGATATTGACGAATGTATGGATTAACGCAGCACCTAACAGCGGGACAAACATGCTTGCGTTCGGCTGCCCGAGAAACGCTTCCACTCGTGCCGAATCGCCAATTCCACCGATTCCACCAAGGCTGAAATAAATCAATCCTGCAAGACAAGTAGTGATAAACTGGACCGAAGCGTTGACCAGGACTGCATTAAACCTTTTACGGTGGAAGATACCATCGCCCAGCGTCACACCTACAGCCGCAATAAGACCACCTGTTAAAGGTCCCAGCGCCAGCACCGCGAGGAAGTTAACACTGTACGCCTGGCTTATTCGCGCGAACTGGAATTCGACTTTTATGTGGTAGGAAAACGCGCTGGCGACAATCAGGACCAGCATTGTGACCCAGTATTCCTCAATAGGCAGGAGGTAGATCGAATAGACAATAAGCCCAAAGCCGATCGCGAGCTCGAGCCAGGTTACATATCTGGAGATTTTTTGAAGTCCGGTGCTTGGCATATGTGCTACAACGCATAAATTTTGAGCTCACTTGGCTCTACACATTAATGTCTTAGCCGGTTTATGCGTTATGTCCGGCTTTAACCCTATTAATTTATATTAACTATATAACAGGAAAATCAGGAAGCGTAAATGGGGTTGAGGAATGAATTTAATAATGAACGCGGAGCTCCAGCTCCGCATCATTAAAAAAAATACCGCTAAGCTCCTCAATCAAATCATTAAGGAATGACAATTCGAAACTTGACGGTAATATCTGATTCAAGCTCGTTGCAGAGATCCTTCACCACGCAGGTCATGTTGAGGTTGAACGGAAACGACACCTCTGGTACAACAAAAACAAGATCGGTTGCTGCTGTCGAGGGGGTTGGATCGTAATTAAGCACCACAAGATCGCCTAGATCGTTCCACGCGTACATCAATGGGGGTGACTGGCTTACACCTCGGGCTTCGCAGAAACTGGTGGATGATTCAGCAGTACCGGTAAGGTTTACGGTTACCTGGTTGCCGGGTGAAATTTCATACCGGCCGTAGACCGGCGACGGCGTAATCTCAATGGCCCAAACCAGTACGGATGTCAGCTCCACCTGGGGATGGACGATTACCATGAAATCGCGGGATTCCTGGTCGGTCAGGCTGTTGCACTGGTCCGTGACTGTACACAGGAATGAATACCTTGTTCCATTATCAGCCGCGGGTGCGACAAATTCGATTTCGCTTTTTCCGTTATTCTCAGGGAACGGTTCAAAATATGGCGTTATCTTGGGTGTGAAGCCTGTCGTTTCCTGCCACAGCCATTCAATGTCAGGGCTTATTCCCTTCAGGATGCAAAGGCTGGAATCCTGCACAATCGCAGTTGCCCCTAAGATAATTTCATCACCCGGCAGAACAACATAATGATCGAAATATGGGTCATACGTCAGCAACTCGCCATTCGCGGTACCGCCGATGCTGGTAATTTCAGGTTTCCCGATTATCAGAAAATCGAATGACTGAGTAGTTTCAAGACCCACACATTCATCGGTAACAATGCAGTCAATTCTGAAAGTCGCACTCACCCCGATTGTTATGGGTATGTCAAAGTTGGCAGATGTTGCGTTGAAAGGATCGTCAGAATGTGTAAGGTTGATTCCCTCGTAAGTGCTCGACCATGTGTATCTCAATTCATTCCCCACCGGCACTCCGTGGTTTCTGCAGATTGAGTCGGATGTCCGTTTGTCAGCGGTAATTGCAATTTCGCATTCATCCCCGCGCTCGATTTCAAAATAGCCGTTCTGGTCCACTGATTCTGTAACCGGTGAACCCGAATTTATTTCGGTTTTTACCGTGGCTGCAGATATTACCGGTGGTCCCTGATTGGCAAATGCGCGGAAGGTCAATGTCTTGGTACCGGTCTTCGCCAGGCATTCATCGAAAACCGCCACCCCGATTGTATAAAGCAAACCTTCACCCGGATCGAGTCCGGCAAGTTCCGGCACACGCCATGTCGCGACATTCGATGGGTTCGGAGACTGGCTGATAAGTCCAGGCTGGTCGATCCCTTCCGGCGGTGTTGACTGAAACGTGTAGATCAGGTTTCCGGTTACCGTTTCACCCTCTGTAAGGCCGCAGCTTTCGGGCCACGCCTGACTTGTAGCCTGGACGGTAAAGGTGATTTCCTCGGTGGAGTAAACGATATTGTTCGTGACCTCTGAACCACCCCGTTGAGCGGTGAAGCTCTCGATTGTCGGACGTAGCGGGTCATGTACGTTGTCCGGGCCATCATCGGGAATGACGGCGCTGCCGCCGCCACAAGTCAGTGACGTCGTGACTATAAATAAAGTCAGCACAAGTATCAGTGACGATGCTGGAATGGTCAGATTGATATCTTTAATGTGCTTGAAGCGCATCACTTTTAAATTTCGACAAAAATTAGAAGAAATTAACAGATATCAGGTTTACCGGGACAAATCGGGCCATGATAGCCCCGGATTTTTAAAATAAATTGTAATAAATTAAAATAAATTACAGCAAATCCAACCAGCCCTGCTGACTGAGCCGGTCTATGATCCCACGAACTTTTGGTGAACTCTCCCTGGGCAGGATCAAAATGGCGTCAGGCGTATCGACAACAATCAGGTCCTCACAGTCGAGGCACACAACCGCCCTCTTCCCGGGAAAGATCGCTACGTTTTTCGATCCGGGATGTAAGACTCTTGGTTCGTCGCCATCCGGACGGGGAGCGATTCGTATGCCGTCGTCATCCGCTTCCAGAAGGTCGGCCAGTGCAGAAAAACCACCGAGATCGTCCCAGCCCATTTCAACGGGAATTGTCGCGATTTTGTCGGCTTTCTCCATTAATGCATAGTCGATACTCGTTTGGAGTTTTGATGGCAGGTCCAGGTAGGCTTGATGGACCTCATCGATCGCCTCCCAGTCACAGACAGGATTTTCAAGCGTGAGTTCCTTCCTGTTAAGCACATGTGAAAGCCCGGAGATAATATCGTGCAGGTACGGCTGGGCACTTGAAATAAGGTCGAGCATTGTTACAGCCGAGAAAATAAATATCCCGCTGTTCCAGTAAGCGTCCTCGTCGCAGTGGTACTTCTCAGCGATATCGAGGCCCGGCTTTTCCTGGAATTTATCGACTTTGAAAACTTCGAAATCATTGCCCTGATACCCGGGAATTTTGTCAGCTTTCCGCACGTGGCCATAGTTGGGTTCCGGGTGGCGTGTCGGGATACCAAGCGTGATGATATAACCGTCGCGTGCTACATCAAAAGCCAGTTTCAATGCGCTCCGAAGTTTCTCTGGTTCATGAATATGATGGTCCGCCGGGAGAAACGCGATTATTGCATCCGGATCACGGTCGGCTAGCATCCTCGTGCAAATGGACATTGGGAAAAGATTGTTCCTGCCCATTGGCTCGATAATTATGCCTGTAGCACGTCCACGTGCGATATCGCGCACTACCGGAGCCTGTTCCGGGATCGTGATCAGAAACCTTTGTTCAGGCTCGATCAGCTCATCAAGACGATTCAGAGTCTCCTCTAAAAGTGGTGCCCCGCCGGCCAGCGATATCAGATGTTTGGGTCGCGACCGTCGGGATAGCGGCCACAGCCTCGTCCCACTACCACCGGAAAGTATAAGTGCGTAATTCACTAGAGCCTCCTTTATCAAATTTTATTTTAACAGAAAGGAAGTCAGGCGCACAGGGTAGCTGGAAATTTTTATGTTATTTTAGGGCATCGATCCAAGAGGCAATAAAAAAGAATCGCGGTCGGTAACGACCGCGATTATATGCTGGAGAACTGGTTTTAATTCAAATTAAAGACCTGCAAATGCATCAGTGATTAAAAAATAGAATGTATCAATAATTATTTCTCCGAAAAAAGTTAGCGTGGCAAGAGCCGCAATGGAAACGATCGACAACACCATTGCATACTCTGTCAGTCCTTGACCACGCTGATTCCTGGTTATTTTGATGATTTTATTTTCAAACACAATTAAGCCTCCAATCAAGGGGCCAGCTAATTACCGAAATTATTATACCATGCATATATCGTCTTAACAAGGGGATATTATGATATTATTAGATATTATTTCCGGAGGCTCATCTGGGCATTATCTCACTCATAAAGCAACTTGATATCATTGATAACATCTTAATTGCCGGACCACATATGTCGGATCTCGCGTTTGATATAATGCTCGGGTTCATGGACACTGGCATGAGGAAAATTTTATTCGAATACACCGACAAATCAGGATGCTGCCTGTACTCGATCTTCTCGTTCGTCTCCGCAGGAGCAATGGGCTGTTTCTCTCTGTATCTCTTTATTCAAGCGCTTTTTAGCCTGGGCTGGCTCCTTTTTATTTTAATATTAATCGTGGTCGGTCTGCCGATGCTTCTTTACAGTTTTCTTATAGGCATGCCGATCGATTTCGTCCAGTTCATGCTTTTCATACCCGTCATCCGTCTCAGGGCATGGCATGACCGGATGCACATCAGTATCGGCCTGTTCTCATGGCCGTACAAAAGAATCATGAAAGATGAAATAATTTCTATAAATGCCACTCCGGAGCCATTAAGTAAATATGCCGGCAGATTTGGATTCAGACCGCCTAAGGGATGGAAAAAATATTTTCTCACGACCGCCGATCGCGGATTGATGATAGTCACAAAAAATGCAAAATATCTTGTGAACTGCCCCGATCCGGATGAAGCTGAATCCGTCCTCAATGAAATATTCAGCCTCGCTGCAACAGTGCCTGCACCCGTTATTTCTCGCAATATTCTTTAATATATAACCAGCGTGTCCCGGATGCCACACAGTGTCGGCCTGCCAATCTCCTGTGGCTCAAATCCCACACATTTCACATGGTTCAAAAAATCGTGGATTTAATAGATTCTAATAATACTTAATTAGCTGGACTTTTAAAAAATATATTGAACAGGCGGATGGCCAGTATTCATAAGGGAATCAGCCAGTATCCATAAGGAATTCAGTTGATAAAGCAAATCCAGTGTAAAAGTCAAAATTTGACACCAGGCAATAATTGGCAAGATACTTGAATCGGCACGAAAGGTGCATAGATTTGTACGGGATCACTATGCTCTATGTCGAACACACAACTGAAGTCGCCAAACCAACCATGAGAACATGCGAGCATTTTCATATGGTCGGCATCGGTGGGATTGGCATGAGTGCCCTCGCCAGAATGCTGATCTCCCTTGGCTACAGGATAAGCGGGTCAGATATCAGGGCCGGTCAGCTTATCCAGGAGCTAAGGGACCTCGGAATCGATATCTACGTCGGCCATATGGCTGAAAATATTGGAAACTCCGATTGTCTTATAGTTTCATCCTCCATTCATCCCGATAATCCTGAAATTCTCGCGGCGAAAGCCCTTGCGGTACCTATCGTACATCGCGGCGAAATGCTCGCGATTTTAATGGACGCCCAGAGGGGTATCGCTGTCAGCGGCACTCACGGCAAATCGACAACTTCAGCCATGCTTGCCTACATCCTCGAGGCCGCCGGCTGGGATCCAAGCGCGTATATCGGCGCTATCGTTCCATTGTACAATTCAAATGCCAAAACCGGACTTGGCGACTTTTTTGTGTCGGAAGCGGATGAATCGGATGAAAGTTTCCTGAAGTTGAATCCTGAGATCGCGGTAATAACAAATATCGAACCCGATCATATGGACCACTACGGAACCAAGGAGAAGCTGTTCAGTAGTTTCCGCAAGTTCCTCGAGAAGGTTCCGAGCAAGGGATTCGGGGTAGTATCCGCCGATGATCCTGGTGTCCAGGAACTCGGTCCGATATTCACGCAGCGACTGACCACATTCGGAATTGAAAATCCCGCCGACTGCATGGCGATTAATATTGTCAATAACGATTTCTCGGTTACATTCGAGCTTATCTGGAAGGATGAGAATCTTGGCACGATCACCCTTCGGGCACCGGGAGAATTCAATGTCCTGAACGCGCTTGCGGCTTGCGCGACCGCGTTACGGCTGGGAATCGGGTTCGAGAGCTTGAAGGCCGGGCTTGAGGAGTATAAGGGAATCTCGAGGCGTTTCGAGATCCACAAGAACAACGGGTTCATGGTTGTCGATGACTACGCCCATCACCCGACTGAAATCAAGGCGATTCTTTCCGGAACACGTGCCAGCACCGACAGGCGGATAATTGCCGTGTTCCAGCCCCACCGTTATACCCGGTCCAGCTACATGCGGAAAGAGTACGGTGTTTCATTTAACGACGCCGATGAGGTCATTGTTACCGATATTTACTCCGCCGGTGAAAATCCGATCGAAAATGTAACCAGTAAATTGCTGGTTGATTCGATCAGGAGCCAGTGCACCCCGAACCTTCAGGTCACCGAGCTAAGCGGTCTCGATAACGTAATTCAAAAATTGAAAGCCGATGTCCGCCCTGGTGACATAATTATTACACTCGGCGCCGGAGACATTCATAAAGTCGCCGAGGCAATCGCTCGGGACCCGAGTCTCTGTCCTGAGGAGCAGGAACTTTACCACGTCCAGACAGGTTAAAAGGTGAACGGGAATCCCATTATGGGTAGCAAAATACGGTCAATCGCGGTCCTTATGGGTGGTCCCTCGTCCGAGAGAGAAATAAGCCTCATGTCCGGAAAGGCGGTCTCCGATGCGCTTAAAAGCCGTGGATTCGATGTAAATGAAATCGATTTCGATCACGGCACTTATGATCTTCTGAACCGAACCCGTCCCGATGTAGTTTTCGTCGCGCTTCACGGACGTCCCGGCGAAGACGGCACCGTGCAGGGGATGCTCGAAATCCTCGGGCTTCACTACACCGGAAGCGGGGTTCTCGCAAGCGCACTTTGTATCGATAAAGCTAAAACCCGCGAACTTCTTACCGGGCATGGTATCCGAATGCCAGCCGACACTGTTATATCGGATGTTAACGAACTTCCGCGGGCATTATCGGAACTGAAAAACCTTGACATTGAATTACCGTTCATCGTTAAACCTACACAGGCCGGAAGTTCTGTCGGGCTTTCACGGGTTACCGATGAGAAGAACCTTGAAAAAGCAATCGTAACCGCACTGGAATTTTCCCCGGAAGCACTGATCGAGGAGTACCTTACAGGCCCCGAGGTTACGGTCAGTATTATTGGAAACGGAAAACCGATTCTCCTCCCGACCATTGAAATCACCAGCGAAAAGGGGATTTACGATTACGAGGCGAAATACACACCCGGTATGAGCCATCATATTATTCCTCCCAACATCGATCCTCAAAGGGTCAGGGAAGCTGAGGAGATGGCGTTCAAGGCATACAGGCTTCTGGGCATCGCGGGATGCGGCCGTGGGGAAGTAATGTTCAACAAGGATTTAGTTCCGTACTTTCTTGAATTTAACACGATCCCCGGCTTTACCGAGGTGAGCCTTCTTCCCGATGCGGCGAGGGCGGCGGGGATCGAATTCGGCGAATTATGCGAGCGGCTCATTGAGTATGCACTTGATAAATTCAGGCGGACACAGTCCGCGGCTTTTCAGGAGGTCTGATAATTCGGCTGCCCGTGAGGATTGGAGCCGGGATGATTTTAGTGGGTGAGTTTGAATGGTGCCAGAAATAACCATGAAAGAACTGATAATTCTTGTCCTGTGTTTCGTACTGTATGTGGTCGCGGTGGAAGTGTACGAGGCGAGGATCGATATCGCGCGCCAGGGATACCTCGCACCTCAGGAACAGAGCTTTAACTATGTACCCCCTACGCTGCCGGTAACAGAAGATAGTACGATGGATTTGGTAATCGAGGATGAATGAGAACGGCGGTATTGACGATTTTGGTTTATCTTGTTTTTATATTGTGGGATTGGTCTAAATTTCTAAAATGCAAAAAACCCCTCCTGGAAGGGGTTCGATTTATCCAGTATAAGTGAAATTTCAGTGCGACAACCTTGGTGTCGCGTACATTCCAAAGTTTGGAGTACCGGGACCGCCAGGAATGTAGTTATTGATCTTAATCGGTGGCAGGAAGATACCGGTTACCCAGTCTGTGTCATTTAATTTTCCATCGCCATCGACGTCTCCCTGTTCTTCTGCTGTTAACAGGAAGAACGGAGCGAACCCGTCAACGACAACCTGACTGTTGTCAAAAGGAACACCATTATTGAAATCCTGCACGGTATATGCATCCATCCGGTTCGGATTAATCAGATGTATAATTGGGACTAAGATAACCCTGGGATTGTGTCCATCAAGATGCGGGTCAAATTCCGAGTAAGGCAATGGGTTAGGCCCAAGCCTCTCTATTGTACCCTTGTTGATGGATTGCATATTACCAGTTTTTGTTGGGAGCCAATCCCCTATTTCCATAGTGCCAGGCCAGCCGTTGGTCATGGCATATATGACGTCATCGGCACCCGTAGTACCCCCCCAACCCAGGGACCCATCCATCTCAAGGCCAAGGGCGCCACGCCAACCGCGACCGTTACCCATATTGGGAGCGGGCATTGGATCAGAGCCATTAGCCCAGTCACCTACTATGATGTTATCTTCACCATATCCTAAAACATACCTTCGACCCCAATTAGCCGGTGACAGGTCATCGCTCGGATCGTCGTTCATGTCCGGGTTAATTACGGCGAAAGGAAATCCCCCATCGGTAAGACCGCCAACAAGAACGTTGGTTATAGCAGTCGCTTCAGCATATATTTCCATAGTGTAGTGACCGAAGAACCTCATGAAGAATGTTGGAACTGATGTCCCAAGCTCAACTGTAAAGTTATCGCCCTGACGGACATAATTCGCCTTAATCACGTCATCATAATTTTCCGCTACAAGTTGGGCAGCCTTGTAATGGGCTTCGTATTCGTTCGGAATATATGAAGCACCAGCTAAAGCTCCGGCATCAGCCGCACGCTGCAACTGGGTCTTAGTGTAAACCCCTCGACCATAATCGGTAACAAGCCCGGCGAAACCAATCAGTACCGGCATTAAAATAGCCACGTACAGGATTGCGTTTCCGCGCTGGCCTGGTTTTTTCTTTGGATTCTTTTTTAAATGTTCTACCATAATTAACTCCTTACACTTAATCATTAAGCCGTCATCGAACTTAATTCAGGTACTCAAAGCACAAATGCCTATGTAGAATAATACTAGATTATAGTGAATTATATCATACTTATCCCGCTTCTGCAAGTCTTATTTCAGCTTTCTACTCCTGGAGATGCATACAACCTTTATATAATTTTATGTAATTTAAATTATTCGCCCGATTTTTTGCTGTTCTGTGGCTGTTTGATCTCCAAATTTCACTTTGAATTTTACACGCCAGGATATATAGTTTGTTAAGGTAAAGATCCTGATATCCATGCGAATTGCGTTTGTTCAGACATCCCCGGGCCTTGGGTGCACGGAGCAAAACCTCACCGAGGCATACTCGCTTCTCGAAAAAGTTCAAGAAGCGGACCTTGCCGTGCTTCCTGAACTGTTTCACTCCGGCTACGCGGTCCGCGACAAGGGGGAGGCTGAGTTCCTGTCTGTTATTGCCGGTGAAAAGAGCGAACCATTTGCGATGGTGCTGGATGCGTGCAGGAAATTCCAGATGTATATAGTCGCTGGATTCCTGGAACAGGATGAAAATAAGGATTTATACAACTCAGCATGGCTGATCGGACAAGATGGAATACTTGCGAAATACCGTAAAAATAATCTTTTTAATCTTGAAAAATCCATCTTCAAACCCGGGATGGAACTTTCCCCGGTAACAACAATCGGTGGAACCAAACAAGCCAGGATCGGGATGATGATTTGTTTCGATTGGATTTTCCCTGAACCTTGGGGGAAAATTGCGTGGGGAGAAGGAACTGGATCCGGAGCCCAGATTATTGCCCATCCGGTAAATCTTGTGTTGCCGGACGCCTGCCCGCTTGCAATTCGCACCCGGGCTATGGAAAATCGGGTATTTATTGTAACATCTGGAAGGGTAGGTGTGGATCCTGGCCCCGATGGAGATATTGAATTCCGTGCCGGCAGCAGGATAATCGCGCCGGATGGAACAATTCTCGCGGCAGGGCATGAATCTCAGGCTGATTGTGATATGGTTGAGATCGACCCGACATGGGCGGATGATAAATTTGTCACCCCTCGTAACCATATCCTGCGCGAAAGATTCGGCATTCCAAATGATGAAGACGTTTCTTAGAAAGTAGTAACTTAATGACTGAAAACGAAAACACAATATCCCCGGATACCGCACAAGTTGAGGATGAAGTTCGAGCACGGCCTGAATTTACCAGGTTCGTGGCAATCGATATCGAGACCACCGGATTGAATCCCGCCGAGGGAGAAATCATCGAACTCGGTGCGGTCAGGTTTATCGATCAGGATGAGGTGGAAACCTACCATTCACTCGTAAAACCCGACCACGGACTTCCCGAACGGAATCGAAGGTTAACTGGAATCGAGCCGTCGATGCTCGAGAGTGCAAGGGATTCCAAATCCGCACTCGAGGATTTCGTGGAATTCATCGGGGATGATCTGCTCATCTCACACAACGCACCGTTCGATAGAAAATTCATTCAACACCACCTAGGTGAACAAGGCCACGACCCGATCGAAAATCCAATGCTGTGCACCCTCCACCTGTCGGCTATAGTTAATCCAGAGGCTGTTTCACTTCAGCTTGGTAATCTGGCCCGCATGTGGAAAATCGAAATTATCGATCCTCACAGGGCTCTCCAGGATGCCCGAATGGCTGGCCGGCTGTTTATCAAGTTAATGAATGACATCAGGATGTGGCGTACCGAATTCATTGCGCACCTGGCGGATTACAGGGGTAAAAGCCTCGATCCGATCTTCGATTTATTCGATGAACTGGTTGGTGACCCTCCCGGTGATATGGGTAAATTCAACCTCGGCAGGGAAATTGTACGCAGGTTGAGAAACCATCGTAAGGAATGCCCACTGCCGTTATTGAAACTTCCCGAGGTTGAAATGCGACAGAAATTAACAGCAGATGAGCCGCTGGAAAATGAAATCAGGGATGCTTTCAAGCGTGGTGGCATTACGTTTCTTGAGGATACCCGTCCAGGTGCCGGACCTGCGTCATGTACGATTCCAATCGGACCCAAAGGGATTCCAAACCTTGTTGTCGCCATCCCGGATGAAAGTTACATCCCTGAAATAGTGGGCCCGGATAACGGCATGGATGGCTGCGCCGATGAGTCCGGCGCATTTTTCCTCGGCACCCGGAGCGACTATGTCTGTACGTACAGGGCTTTCGATCTGGACGGCCGTCCACTCGGATGGCTTGAACTAAGCCCGTTCGAACGTGTAGTACTTGCCCGTTGGCTTGCGGGAACACATACCGGTCGGATCGCCAGGGTCAACTGGTGGCTCTTAAATAATTTCTCGGGGCTTAAGGGCCACCTGAATACATTGAGCATTTCTTCATTGGAATGTATCGGACCGAGTGCGAGTAAAATCGAGAACTGCTTCGTCGAATTGGCGCGTCTTAAAGCTGAAAAAGCGGGTCGTATTATCGTCACCCAGAAACACCTCTGTACAAGGAAAAAAGATGAAGAGATCCAGGAACGTCTGCTCGAATCGGTAGATGCTTGTATCATCGAGAATGCCTCAAAATTTGTCAGCTCAGCCCGTGAAACCGAGAGTTATACGCTCGAACTGGATGTATTATGCCGCCAGCTCGTTACCCTGGTTAAAGCTAATGAAAATGATTCCACCGGGTTTGTCGATTGCATCGGGTCGGCACTGGCTCAGATTCAGGACCTGACGGAAACATGCAAGAGGACAATCAGCAACTACCGAAATTCTCAGCCGCATGGAAGCTCCCAACCAATCCCGGTAGACGATGAGAACTGGCAGGATGAAAAATTCTCGGAACTTGCAGCAGCCCTCGACCTTGCCGGTGATGCACTGACGAACACTGCAAAGGAAATTGAAGGTAATCAATTAATCTCACGTGCCAACAAGGTTTTTACTAGAGTGCTTGCACGTGCGGAAGAGACAATCAGGACGTTCATAAAAATTCCAGCGGGTTTGGCTGCTTCGATTGAAGGAGTCCCTGTAAGGAAACCGAAACGGGTATCCCTGAACCTGGTGCCCATTGAAATAGGGCAAGTTGTCCACCGTGTTATAGAAGAATCGACAGGGGGTGTGCTGGCAATTGACCGTCATTTAAGGACCGGTGATTCGTTCGAGCGGTTCCGTCACCAGTGGGGCTTGATCGCCGAACCGGTCGAGGAACGAGTGTTGGGGGAGCCTTCACTTGTACTGCCCGGGCTTTACCTTCCCGTGGATGTGACTTCACCGACAGCACGGTCGGGACGGCGGTATCACTGGGAAAAGTACATGGAACGGACCGCGAACCTTCTCAGGATGCTCGCTGAAACCCTCGGGGGCCGGACGATCGCCGCATTCAATGCCCACCACGAACTACGGCGTATCCGTGAACTGCTGGAAACCAATCCGCCGTCCGACTGTATCGTTCTCGCCCAGTATATGGATGGCACTAAAAGCTCTCTTGTTCGTGAATATTTAACGAACCCAAGAACACTCCTGCTTGGCGGAAGGAATTTCCTGGACGGCGTCGACCTCCGCACTGCGGGTTTCACCGTTCTTGTAATGGTAAAAATTCCGTTTGTGTCTCCCGAGGAGCCTGTGCATCGTGCGGCACTTCAAACTTATGACGATCTTGGGAACGATGGCATGTCAAATTACCTTATTCCGCTGGCTGCCGAGACATCCAACCGGTGGATCGACAGCCTTATAGCCGGTCCCGTTCTGGAATCGGCCGATCCCTCCAAACCTGCAGGTGCGGTTATACTCCTCGACCCGCGCGCCGTCAAAAATGAGTGGGGCGATGAATTTATTAATTTACTGAACGCGAGCCCTGTCTACAGGTTGCCGTTTATCGAAATCAAGAAAAAAATCGCCGAGCTCAATCGATAAAATTAACCGTATAGCAGATTTTGGCGACGTGGGTAATATCAGATTTCCCCTCTTATAAACTCAAAGCCCTGGTCAACTCAATATGTAACCCGGAAACCCATTTCATTAGCATATCTACAAGCTTGGATCATTTTCGCGAAATGGGTTTCCGGGCTACTTGCTCATGATCAGTTCATCAAAGCTTTCGTCAACTCAATAAATTGCTCAACCGGCAATTCCTGCGCGCGGGCGTTGGGTTTGATCCCGATTTTATCGATCAATTCCTCTATTTCACTAATGGGCTTGTCCGGGTATCCCGCATGGAGATTGTTCCTGAGTGTTTTACGGCGCATATGAAACAACACCTGCACAACCCGCTCAAATGAATCGGTAAGGTCATCATCAATAAGTGCATGCTTATGCGGGATCATCTGTATCAGTGAACTTGTGACTTTCGGACGGGGTGTAAACGCTTCAGGTGGAACATCAAACAAAATATGTGTTTTTAAAAATGCCCCCAGCGACACCGTCAACCGTCCGTAATCGCTCGTGTTCGGTTCCGCGCCGATCCTTTCCGCTACCTCCTTTTGCATTAGGAAAACCCCGCGCTCTATTTCCAGACGGCTGTATGCAAGCCTCAGAAGAAGCGGGGACGTCAGGTAGAACGGAAGGTTTCCGCAAACAATAATTTTTTCGCCAGGGTCGAGTTTTAAGGAATTTCGATCCCACTCGATTTTCAGGGCATCGAGTTCACGGATTTCAACGTGGCTCCCATCCCTGCCGGATTTATCCCATGTGGGTCCGAATTCTTTAAGATGATCGACCCATTTCCGATCGATTTCGTAAACGATTAACCGTCCGGCCTGGGGGATTAGATAACGGGTCAACGCACCTCGTCCGCCGCCGATTTCAATGCATGTACATTCCCGATCGATTTCAACCGCATCGGCGATTTTTCTCGAGTAGCGTTTATCGGTAAGCCAGTGTTGTCCAAGTTTCGCACGTGGCATGTTGTGTTTAAGTGTAGCATTTTGTGTTTGGATTCTGAAATCCTCTATGTTTACTGGAGCCAGGGAAATATGGAGAAAAAGCTGAATCTCCCTCAAACATTGACGATATCGATTCCACAATATAATTTGATGAACAGAATATTATGCCCCCCAAAAAATCGTTGGTCCTGTAATGTGGGATTTATGCCAGAATTCCATTTCCTTTGTTTACCGCCCTTGAAACCTGCTATAATTGCACGACCATCATGCGCGAGATTCATGTAGATTTTACAGGTGAAAAACCACTGGATGTTCCATGGCCGGAAGAAATTGAGGACGTCAGGAAGGAACTCCAGGGACTCGAAGATATTGACCTCGTCCAGTTATTCCAGGAAATTTCCAAAATCCGCCTGGCGGTAGTGAAAGCCGGACGCAAGCGTGCCCAGGAAGGTCCGACCCCGTTATCGGAAGAGAAAGGCGTTCGTTTCCTGACTACAGCAATCAATGAACTCAGGCGCCTTACCCCTGAAGTAACTAACATGAAGGAAAGGATCGAGGAATCCGTCAGGGAGGAATTCATGCTGCAGTTATTCCCGATAATTGATTCCTTCGATCGGTTTTTCGCATCCGTCAGGGAAGTCAGCGATCCAAAGCTTGAAAAATGGATCGAAGGAATCAGGGGTGTGTATAATTCCGTACTTGTGGTCCTGCGTAATAATAATGTAAAGGAAATTCCAACCAAGGGAGTATTCAATCCGAAGTACCAGGCGGCGGTTGGCACAGAGGTCAATAACGACCTCTCACCAGGCTCGATTATCTCGGTCGAACGCAGGGGATTTGTGATTGGATCAAAAATTCTTCGCACTCCTGAAGTAATTATCAGTAAAAGGGACGATATAACAGAGTAGGGACCTGATCGAGGTTACTGTATATACTGAAATAAAAAAACTCGATTCAGGCGTGAAAACAGTATCAACAAGGTAGATTTTCTGGTATCTTTATATATTCAGTCTCAGGCTGGATTATATCCCTGTTACCTTCACTGGATGTTTCAGTGAAAGTTTGGCGTAAAATTAAAATATTCCAGGACCAGGGAAAGCAACAGTCGAAGGGGCGAAATTAACTTATATCTATATCTTTATGTCCCTGATACTGACTTAAGTCATGGTCCATAAGGAGAGATTGGTAAATGATTGTCGGCATTGACCTCGGGACCACAACGAGTCTCGTAGCAACTATCAAGGACGGCAAACCTGCACTGATTCTTAACGAGCGTGGAAAGACGATCACACCTAGCGTGGTGGGCTTTTCCGAGACCGGTGAGCTTCTTGTCGGTGAAGCTGCGAAAAACCAGGCGGTTGCACATCCTGATCGTACCGTCTCCTCTATCAAGAGGATTATGGGTACTAACCAGCGTGTCACCCTGGGTGGTAAAGAATATACTCCCCAGGAAATTTCTGCTCTCATACTCGCAAAATTAAAACGCGATGCTGAGACTTATTTCGGCCAACCGGTCGCTGAAGCCGTGGTTACCGTTCCGGCCTACTTCACCGATGCCCAGCGTCAGGCAACTAAGGATGCCGGTGAAATTGCCGGATTTACGGTTGAAAGGATTATCAACGAGCCTACTGCGGCTGCCCTGGCCTATGGTTTCCAGCACCAGGAAGAATCGAAAACCATCCTTGTCTATGACTTCGGAGGCGGTACTTTCGATGTCAGCATCATCAAGATGGTCGAAGGCGCCTTCAAAGTGCTTTCTTCCTCCGGCAACAACCGCCTGGGCGGCGATGATTTCGACCAGGCTGTCACGGATCATCTTTTCGCCGAGTTCAAGGAAAAAGAGGGAATCGACCTCCTTAACATCGATGATGAAAAAATGCGGCTTTCAATCGGACAGAGAATCATGGAAGCTGCCGAGAAAGCCAAGATCGACCTCTCGACACTCCTCGAAACCAATATTAATATTCCATTCCTTTATTCCGAAGAAGATGAGCCCAAGCATCTCGATGTAGTTCTTACACGTGCTGAATTCGAAAGCATGACTGAATCTCTCGTCGAGGCCACAAGGGAGCCGCTTGAAAAAGCGTTCGAAGCCTCCGGGTTGGACAAAGACGGCATCGATTCAGTTATTCTGGTTGGAGGAACCACCAGGATGCCTTCGGTCAAGAGATTCGTTACGGAAATCCTGGATCGCGAGCCTCTCGCTGAGGTCCATCCGGAAGAATGCGTCGCGATCGGAGCTGCTGTCCAGGCCGGGGTTAAGGTCGGACAACTCGATGACCTTGTGGTTGTTGATGTCGCTCCGTATACACTCGGTATCGAAGTTGTAAATGACAGGTTCAGCCCTATCATTTACGCGAACACGGCCATTCCCTGCAGCCAGAAACGACGGTATGTCACGGTTTCCGATTACCAGACTGAAGCTAACATTCACGTACTGCAGGGTAATCACAAGCTTGCCAGCCGGAATACTTCACTCGGTGAATTCGTCCTGACAGGTATTACACCGAAACCCAGGGGCGAGGCGATTGTCGAAGTTATTTTCGATTACGATGTTAATGGTATCGTCAATGTTACAGCCCGCGACCGTGATTCAGGGGCTAAAAAGAACATTATCATTAAACAATCGAAAGAGCGGATGGGGATCACTGAGAAGGATGAAGCCCGTGAGATGGTCGGCCAGGTACAGTTCGCGCCTAGTTCTGACGCACCGGGCCTCAGTGGCGGCGCGGCACCTCTGGTCGGTGATGAATCCTTACCGGTAACAGCCCAAAAAGACCAGGCCGGTAAATCTTCCGCCCAGATCGAAGCCGAATTCTACCTTAATGATGCCAGGGACTTTCTTGCCGATAAGGGCGACGGCCTTCCCGACCAGATGCGCTCACAAATCGAGGATACCGTCAAGCAGCTTGAGCAGGCCATCGAGGCCAATAACGAAGGCAAAATTGATAAGTTGTCCGATACGCTCCTGATGCAATTGTCGGATGCGGATATCGCGACGTGACGCATAACAGTCTAATTTGAGAATACCATTCAAGCGTGTACCTCCTGGATTTGAGCCGGGAGGTAATTTTTTATTTTTTTCAATACCGGTAGTTTAAAAATTATAAAAAAAAATGCCCCCGGTGGAACCGGGGGTATTTTTTAAATTGGTTGTTACAGATTTTGTTTGTAATCAGTCTTACTGGCCTACGCGGCGAAAACCGCTTCTATCGCTTGCCGGTATGGCATTCAGTTCGATGCTTTGTTCAATCTGAATTTCATTGGCAGTAATAGAAGATGCCACGTTGGAAGTACCGGGCACCTGGGCCACGGTAACCGCTCCCCATGCCAGGAGACCAGCGAGTACAAGTGTAAAAGTAATTGTCCTTATAATCTTGTTCATCGTTTTATCTCCTTTTTATTATGGCGTGTAATCAAATACCGTGGCTTCGATTGTGCCACCATTATCTGTCATGACGTGGATCTCGAAGTTCACCGAGTCAACGTCGACCGCAAGAGGTGTTCCTGGGATCGAGTCCTCAATTTCAACAAAAGACATGATATCTTCTACAGTCCAGTCCATATGGTATATGACAAGTATAGTCCCACCGGCACCATCATCATAGATGATCGCCAGCCAGTTCATACCCTGCAGGTAGTCGCCTTCGTACAGATAGGTAACTGTCGGAATCATTGCTAGGTCGACCATCGTACAATCATCGAGATAAAGGTCCAGAGGGTCAAACAAGGGTCGGAGCCTGTAGACGCCTTCCCATATCAGGTACCAGACCGAACCGGCTGAGTACTCCATCTCGAACAGGGTGGCGTAGAAATTACCACCTGCATCGATCATGTAGAGCGGGCAGGCAAGGTCTTCCGGAGGATCGACCCATCCGGTTGTGAGGTATGAGTCATTATCTGCAGCCAATCGGCATTTCATAACATCAGTGACATCAAATGCCTGGTCGACAGGAGCAGGTGTGTTATCAGTCGTCCAATCCGGAAAGTTCCAGCTCCAAAGGCTCCCATCGTATGGAAATTGCCTGAGACCGATAACCAGGCCGCCGTTGTCGAACTGGCCTGGCACTCCTAATGATTCGGGTTCGGGAGCACCTTCAATAGTTGACCATTTTCCAATGGCAAGAATATCGTCGGCAATCTCGCCCTGCGTTCCGGGCATTCCACTATCGAGATCTAGGAAGTGAGCCCATGGACGTTCGTCCGGATCGGTCTCCGGGGGCTCAGCCCAGTCACCAACGATCTGGATCGCAAGGTCGCCAGGAAGATATGTTCCATCGGCTATAAGGTAACTTCTGTACCAGAATCCTGTATAAGGATCATTGATGTGAGGAGGTGAGTCCTGTGTTGTACTCCCAAAGATACCGTTGATCGCGACTCCCTGGGCATCTACATCATGCCGGGCAAACGGAGCGGGTCGGTAATTGAAACCTGATTCGTATGCATTACCACCAGGTCCGGACCAGTCAAGTGCGTAGTCCGAGAAAATTGGGCTTAGTGGCACTCCACCTTCCTGGTCGATATACCATGCGCCTTCGTTACCGGCTCCATCGTTCTGTATGCCGAGATCGGGTACGTACGTGCTCTGGTTCGGTGCAGGATCTATCGGCATTCCGATCTGGCCGGGTCTTGGATTCCATCCCTGGTCGGGCTTGGTTGCCACCGCGATTGTGAATACATCATCGGAGAAATCCTGGGCTTCAGGTGAAACCCCGGATTCAGTAATCCTGATCAGGGCTTCCGTAGTTTCCTGGCCGGTTGCAGGCATCCAATCAAATTCACCATCGCAGGGAGTTGATGATGCGATCGGAATTGCATATCCATCGGCACCGTTATCAAGTGACAGGTCGATATCAACATTAATGATCGCACCGTTCCATGACCATTCAATCGTGTAAGCCTTATTGATAAATGCAGTTTCTCCGCCGTTGGGGTCATCAACCAAAATCCACTTTTCAACCGGTGTGCCGCTGTCCTTGATGGTGCAAGTGAACAGCTGGTATGCGGCAAGTGGCGAATCGGGGTAAAGAAACCCTGGAAGCACTGGCTCGTAGGTGTTGGGATCGGTGTTCTCAACTGTGACAAAAATCTCCTGTCCTTCAATAGCCGTTGGGGTTACATTCGTGATAGTTCCTGAGAACTTAACCGAATTGTTACCGGTTACCGTAGGAATCCAGTCCAGATTGTTGGTTATTTCAACCGCGGATGGGAAAAGCGTCTGGCTTTCTATCCACAATCCGGCGATCTCACCTTCGGGATCTCCGTCTGCCTGCCAGTCGAAAACTTCAATATCCAGAACCAGGTCGCCGCCGAAGTCACCGGTATCGGGATCATAAAAACCGGTAGAGCTGGCGGAATCCTGGGCCACTACGATATTGTAGGCTTCAGGTGTATTCGCATCGGGTGGGAAATCAGCGGCTGACGAAGGCGGATTGGGATTCGGCAGCTGCCAGCTGGTCGCGATGGAGTACTTGAACTTGTAAGGTTTGGCTATATCCGGGAACTGGATCGCGGTTTTACGGGCTACCGTGTTGTCGATGAATTTACCGCGGTTTGCAGCTGAAGGATTGATCGGCATTTCTGTCGAGCTGATTCCATCATAAAAATACTTGTAGCCGTTTACCGTGCCGAACGTTGTGAAGAAACCCGGTGAAGAAATCCAGCCGTCGGTATATCCGAAAAGAGTATCCAACGGGCCGAACTCAAGGAAGTTCCACCAGCGCATGTAACCATCAGCGTTTATGATTCTCAATTCCTCTGCTGAAGGAAATGTCACTGAACTATCGTGCTTACCCACCGTAGTGGCCGCGCCGAATAGTGTCATCCTGGTATCGAACCCCCAGAAAATTGTGCCGGGGAACGGGTGTTGCAGGATAAGATTAATGTCGACAATCCGGTTAGGAAAGTCACAATCATCCAGGTTTACCGTGACAGTGAATTTCGAAACATCGTTTGGTGGATTGTAAAACTTAGTCAGGTTGATGGTGAATTCGGCGGTTCTGGCCGGTATTACTTCAGCCGTGCCGGCTTCAACATCAATGATAACCTCGCCTAGACCCCAATTAATCGTGTTGTTTGTACGGATCTGGTCAGCAGTACCAGAATCAGTAAGGTCGGGCGACGTCGGGGCCTCCCCCCCGCCTCCCGAACAACCAACGATCAGGGCAAATATGACGAGGTAAATGAGAAGTAAAGTCTTTTGGGGAAAGACCATCTCTAACCTCCAGGTTATTTTTGGATTTTGTACCATTTTTTGGATAAGGCACAATACGGAATTGCATACGATATATCAATATCCATTTAGCAATCCGGAAACAGCCTGTATTCTACCAAGTGGAAATGAAAATTACCACAATCGACTGTTAATGATTCGCGGAATGGATAATTATCTAAAGTTATAACCAATTCCTATAGTTAAAGATATCATTTTCTCTCATACACTGTCAACGAATTTTGATGCGGTATTTATGGGAATTAATAGAAAAATTCGCCCCGGCACACAAAATAATGGCCCGGATTAATTCTTCCGGGCATTTGGATTTCATTTGGTAATTGATTACTACTGTCCAAAATAATCTGAATTTGGATAAAGCCGTATGCAACCTGAGCTGTAATCAGGGGCCTTACATAAATCGTACTAATTACATTATACGATCGGGATATTATCCTGCGATCCGTTTAAAAAGCCTATATACTCCGCTTTAAATTGCCATTGTTCGACTGCGCCTTTCAATGTATACTGAGTCGGCTTATTTTTATGTTTTGGGCCGAAGTAGCTCAGGGGTAGAGCAGCTGATTCGTAATCAGCAGGCCAGGGGTTCAAATCCCCTCTTCGGCTCCAGTTCATAAATATAAAGCTGAATAACCAGAATAGTATATTCATTCGTAAAGCTATTGCGCAATCCTGAAATGACAGGTCCCGACCAGAAACCCGATCCATCCAATGATGAGTCCTCTCTCAAGGACTGGCTGCAGCTTCCCGATGATTACGTTGAATCAAACGATGGCGATGATCGACAGGAGAAGCCAGTTCAGGATTCGAAGAGTCTCGCTGACCTGGATACCGGCCCTGTTTCAATCGGGAAGGAGAGCCCGATCACTGGAGAGCCTTCGGATGGCCAGGAACAGGTTCAGGACCAAAATGAACCGGCTGATGAAACCGCCGGCGATGGCCATCCCGCGACTCAGGAACCCATCCCGGATCAGGATTCATTTGCACCGGAAGATCCTGTCGAACTCGAATTATTCCCCCCTGAACTGTTGGATACTGAAACCGGTAAATCAACGGATGAAATCGAAGGAACTCCTGTACCGGCTGGTGAGTCAGGTGCTGAGCTTGACGAAATCGAAAAACTTGAAAAACTGCTTCGGAGAGAATTTGGCGATACGCTTACCGGCGCAAACGCACACGCACTGCCAATCGGGATTCTATTTATTTTTCTTGGGATTCTGGTCTGGTTTAATGACCCGATCCTTGGATTTTTGGGGTTGGGGGGTTACCTGAAAGACTTGCAATGGGCTGTAATGTTAGTATCTGGTGCATTATCCCTGGCAGGAGTGCATTTGTTTTTCTACTGGTGGGTCCATCGAATCTCGAACTCGGTTAAATCACGTGAACTCGATCGCCTTATCGGAACCCGCCGGGTCGATCACCCGTGCAGTCACCTTGATTGCGAGGAGCGGCACGGGGAAGATGCTGACGGAGAAATCGATACTGAAGCTGACCTTGTCTGGAAGTGCGGCCTCTTCAATACCGATCTTGATGAATCCGCGGTGTGCGTGGTGTGTGATAAATACGACCCGATCGAAAGCCTGGAACCCGATATGTATGGTGAAAACCAATTTTCCGACGTTAAGTGATTCAAGGCGGTCGTCGGGATTGCTTAAGGGCAGGATTTCTGCTACGATAACTGATCACTTGAGCGGGTGAAAACCCGTTTATGTTTTCATTAACTGGAGGATTATCCCTCTATGCGACGTTTAATTATCTCAATATTCGCAATAATGTTTATTTTATTGCTTGCCGGGTGTTCGACATCCGGGAACAATCCAGGCCCTCCGGGTGACCCGTTTACACCACCACCACCTGATAATCCAGGTGGAGATTCATACCAGTTGAGCGCGACTATCGATCTCTCAAGATCGGTGGGCCATGCGCCGCTGCCTGTTAATTTATACGCCAATGTAAATGGTGGTCTGGCGCCTTATTATTACCGCTGGGACGTCAACGGCGATGGATGGTGGGACTACGGTGGATTTGGGGTTTCGGAAATTGGAATTCACTATGCATCCGCCGGGATTTACAATGTCCTCATGGAAGTTGAGGACTCGAACGGACAGTTCTACCACGCGACAGCATTAGTGGATGTTTCACCATCAGGACCGTCGGCTATCCCCGCTGCGGTTCCGGACCAGGGTCCCACGCCACTCGTAACCGACCTCAATGGAGCGGCCTCATATGACGATGACGGGTACATCGTTTACTGGGAATGGGATATTGAGTCCGATGGTATATGGGACTATGAAAGCGACTGGGCTATCGGGGCTCCGGATAATGCCATTGTTTCCGTCACTTACAATACACCCGGTACGTATAACGCGACCCTGAGAGTCACCGATGATGATGGATTAAAATCAGAATCGTCCATCCAGATCATCGCGCTCTGATTCAGAGTAGATTTTATTTATTTAAATGAATGAAACCATTAACCCGTCTTCGCGTTAAGTGCCGGCGGGTTTTTTAATTCAGTTAACTTTCGGAATGTAGAATTACAAACATCTCCTGGGTTCTTCAGTCAAATGTCCGACAATCCCGAAAAATCCTCTAGCCCAATTGAAAAACCCGAACCGCACGGTCTTATCGTAATCGATAAACCCCCGGGACCGACTTCTTTCGATTGCATCAGGTTCCTGAGATTAACTTGTAACCTTCCGCGTAAATGGAAAATCGGGCATCTCGGGACACTCGATCCGTTCGCGTCGGGTGTTATGGTCATCGCACTCGGGCAGGCGGTCAGGTATTCAACCTATGCCGTGAAATCATCGAAGGAATACCGCGCTCGATTGTGGCTTGGCGAGGAAACCGACACACTTGATTTCACCGGGCAGGTTACTGATACAAAACCGATTCCGAATAACTGGGTAGATCGTCTGCCGGATGTCGCTGGTAAGTTCACAGGGAAATATATGCAGACCCCGCCCGCTTATTCAGCTAAGCAGGTGAATGGAAAACGAAGCTATAAAGCCGCCCGGAATGGCGAGACGCTTGACCTGAAGCCTGTCGAGGTCGATATTTTCTTCCTCGAATTTCAGGGGACAGGTGAGAACTGGGTTGATTTCACAACGAAGGTTTCAGGCGGGACATATATTCGTTCACTCGGACAGGACATCGCGATTGAACTTGGCACGCTTGGTTACCTTGTCGGACTTGAGAGAATCGCATCGGGTCCGTTTATCAAGAAAGAAGCGATTCCCTTTAACGCTTTTGAGACCGGTGGGCCGCAAGTTCTGATGCATCACCTTCGTCCTGTAGATCAGATTCTAAGCCGCCTGGAATCAATAACTGTTAAAAATGAGAGCACCGGAAAACTCAAGCACGGCAAGACCCTGCATAAGGATGATCTCTGTGATAACATGCCGGTCTTATTGGAACCGGGAAAAATTTTCAGGATTTTGGATTTGGATGGGAATTTCCGCGCACTTGGTAAAATTAAAAAGGATGGAATAATCCCATTCAAACCCTGGCTGGTTTAAGAAAAATTACTCAATGAAACAATACACTGACATCGACGACTGGACACCTGAGGCCGGCTGCGCATTCGCTCTTGGACGGTTCGATGGCGTGCATATCGGGCACCAGGCCCTTTTACGGAGAACGGTCGAACTTGCTAATGAACGCGGCCTCAAACCTGTATGTTTCAGTTTCCTGGGAGAATCCTTCCCGGGAGCACGGGAACGTGGAATCCTGACAACCGCCGCTGAAAAATCCGAGCTCCTTGAGGAAATTGGATTCGAGGTTTTATTGCAGGTGGCATTCAAACCTCCGTTGATTAACACCTCAGCAGCGGATTTTATAAACGACCTTTTGGTCGATAGATGGAAAGCAAAGCTGGTAGTCGCCGGGTACGATTACCACTTCGGGAAAGACCGTGCCGGGGATGCGGAATTCCTTAATTCTGTTCTGGAGGGCAGGGAGGTTGAAGTCGAAATCTTCCAACTCGTCAAACTCGACAGTGTTCCGGTTAAGTCGACGAAGATACGCCGATTGATCGAGGATGGTAAAATCCAGGATGCGGCAAGGCTTCTTGGACGGCCTTACTCAATCCGGTCCAGGCAGGTTTCGGGACGGAAACTCGGGCGGGAGATCGGGTACCCGACTATGAATTTCCCATGGCCTGAATTAAAAGTCAGACCCTTGCATGGAGTATATGCGGTGCGGCTTGTGTCGGGGATGTTTGGTAAACCCGCGAACGCGGTAGCGAATTACGGGCTGAAACCTACTACGGATAACCAGAAAACCGGCGCCGCGCTTGAAGTACTGGTTCTGGATCCCGAACCGGATGTGGCGACTTTTCTGAAATCCGGCCTTGAAACTTCCGAGCTTCAAGGTGAGTTTGAAATCGGGTTTATTGGATTTATCAGGCCTGAGGAAAAATTCCCATCAATCGACGACCTGAAACAACAGATTTCAATCGATTGCGAAAAAGCAAGGGCGATTCATAGAGAAAATTACCTCCCCAATTAATACACCGGGACTTCCGGCCAGCACCACCCGTCATCTACACCTTTAAGTCGCTCTGCTCCTCAAGGTCGGAGAGCCACTTTTCTTCCGCCTCGGTGAGAAGTTCCCGCGTACGCTCACGTTCCTCCTCCAGTTCCACCTGGAGACGCGCGCCGTCGGGAAGTAAAGCCAGAATCTGGAGCGCGAGCCATGCGGCGTTTACCCCGCCATCGATGGCGACTGTCGCAACGGGAATTCCGGACGGCATCATGACTGTCGATAAAAGGCTGTCCTGGCCTTTCAATGGGCCGCTCGCGACCGGAATCCCGATCACCGGCCTGGTTGTATGAGCCGCTACCAATCCCGCGAGATGCGCAGCCATCCCCGCCGCAGCTATGAAAACACGCGTACCGTTCTCCTCGGCTTCCTCGATTATTTCCGCGGTGCGTTCGGGGTCGCGATGCGCACTGGCGACTTTCAGTTCGAAATCGATTTTGAACCTTTTAAGGATATCGATCGTGCGGTCAACCACCGGGCGGTCTGTCGCGCTTCCAACTATTATTGTTACGAGAGCCATGTTTCACCTTCATCTGGATTAACACATGTCCATGAAGAATACAAACGGATGCGTTCCGTGTCAATTGACAGCGGCGTATTCCGGGCAATCTTCGCCGGGGAATGTGATATATTTTAACCATGCTCGCTTTCAGCGAAATGCTCAAGCATATCCGCGAAGGGTTCCCATCGCGATGGAATCAGGTCCTGACAGTGGCCCTCCTGTTCGTGCTGGACTTCTCATCGTTCATCGGGTTGATCTGGTGGTTCTTGCTGCGTCGTGATTACCCGTTAGTACCAGAGGCCCTGACAGTGCTGGCGTCGATCTATCTCGCCTGCACGGTGATCCTGGGAATCCTTGCATTCTTTTTCGGGAAACTGAAAAGCGTGAGAACTGCGGTACTGTTTTACCTGTCAGTTGGATTATTTTTTTACCTGTCGGGCAGTCTTGGAGAATCGGGAAAGGTATTTTCGCCATGGCCGTGGATTATTTTATGGATTTTCACCCTGGCCGTTACGCTTACAACATTTTCGAGGGAATATTACGGCAAAGAAAAACCCCCGGAAGAATGAGGGATACGTCAATCGATAAGAGCGAGAACCGAAAATTATCATCTGATTACATTCTCGATGAAACTTTCGACCGCTTCGATGGAGAAGATGGTGTTCAACCGTTTGAGATTATCAAGCCCGCGCTTGTCGTCCGCTCGGAGCTTGATACAACCGCGACCGTCCGTGTATTCAATGGACAATCCGATCCTGCCCAGCTTCCTGGCAAGAACGCGCATACGTTCGGGATCGACCGTTAACCCGCCTTTACCATTCCGAGATTTTGAAAGCTGGTTGACCTTCTTAATCAAATACAAAATCTTGTTATTCGTGCTCTCCAGCTTCTCGCGAATGTTTGGAGCGCTGAAACTAACCTGACTTCCTTCGCTCACATTTTCAGTTTCAGTAGGGTCCATTATCTTACTCCCTCCGTCCAGGGTGTTACCCGGATCATATTAGGACGGATAAATTGGTGATTCGAAGAGAGAAGATGAAAGCCCTTAATAAAAGTTCAAGTGAGCTTAGGAATTCTATACAAACCCCTATTAAAACTTACGACACAAATACAGATAAATCAATAGTTTATTAAAATTTTTTAAGAAATCCGAAATTACGATATAAGATGCCAAATAACCTAATCCTGATTAACGCTGTGCTATAATCATGTACAGGCTAAAAGTGCACATCGGTTTTTTAAATCGTTTTGCCAAATTTCTAGTACTTTTACCGAATTCCAGGAATGACTGGAGAGTATTTTTATGTATAAATTTACAGTTATTGCTTTTGCATCGCTCTCATTGGCCATTTCATTCAGCAATTTCGCCTGCGGCGGAGAGGAATGGCCGGAAGGACTCCCGCGTGGAGAAGTAATTCTCCCTGCAATCGATGATCCAGATACACCTGGGGCATATTTCGATTTCTCTGAGGGTGAACTTGTTTATGGAGACGAAGGACGTCTGCGCGGGGATATCTACCTGGACAAAACCTTCATCGCGGGTAATCCGGCTCTCGGTGTCGAGCTTCATGACGCGATGGCGAATTCACTTCTTTACGATGCAACCGCTCCGGCATGGTCATCCACCCAGTGGAAGAGGCGCCGTGATGAAAACACCCCGGCCAGGGTCCCGATCTATAACGGGCACTGCATGTGGGTAGTCACGGGTGAGGGGTATATCGCGAAATTCAAGATAAGAATGACCGAATCGAACGCTGATGTTTCAGGCTTTCTGCGTATAAAAATTGAATGGACCTATCAACCGGACGGTTCCAACGAGCTTCACGCGGTACCCGGGGCGGAGGATAGTACGGACGGGAACGAATCCGGATGATAATCGGACATAGCCTGAAAGGGAGGCTGCTAAGATGCATCTACGCTATCTTATGTTAACCGGAATCCTGATTTTAGTGGTTCTTGTGATCGGATGCTCAAAAAGCGGTGGATCACCTGTAACACCCGAACCGAATATTCAGGATACTGCAAGCTATTCAAAAACCAACGAGATATGTCTCGGACTGTATGATATCGAGTTTAACCCCGGGACCCAGGTTTTTACTGTGATTCCTTTACGAGGGGTACAGTTCCAGCTTAACCTGGTCAATCTCCTTCAACCACCCGCGGGCGATCCCGCTAACTTCACACTGACACTCCATCCCGATGGTTGTGATCTGCCCAATGGCCTGCTGGACCTGGATATCAACATCACACATCCATTTCCAATTTCGGATTTCCGTACTTTCGACCTCAGGCTTATTTTCATGGGTGACAAGGGAACATCACTCTCGAGTTTCGACTACGGAATACAGTTCCCGAAACCAACCGAAACTCGCCTGGTAAATGCCGATGGATATTCAAGGTGGTGGAATGCCACTGAATTCCTGACACCGAATCTTTTCGGTTACAGCAAACCATGGTTCGCAAACGGGAATCCGAAATCAACTTTGAACGGATTTAAATATTACACCGATGAACTCGGGCCCGGCGATCCATTTGAGATTGATGTCGCCAATCGAGGAACCTGGTCCACCGAAACCCCTGGCGGCAACCCAAACACAGTCTCGCGGGAACACATCATCCAGTTCGAGATGATGGGCGATACCCCGATCTGGAAGTTTTCATACGCCATAGTGACTTCGTTCGAACTGCCCGAGCCAGGCTACCCGTCACCGGCACCGATAGATGCATTTACAATGGCAGCCAACAGCCCCGAGGCTTACAAAATCGGCGTTGAAATGGACCCTTCGAGTACAGCTTATTTCACATCTACACAGACAGGCGGCGACCTGGTACTGAATCTCGATATTTTCGACTGGCAGGCGCTCGAGAATCCCGGTGGTGTGCCGGCCGAGATAGATGATTTCATTATTGAATCACCGACAATGTGGAGCGGCCCTTTGAATGTCTTCGATATCGGGACAATTATCGGCTCCACGAATGAGACCTCATCCACCTGGCAAATTGAAATTCCTGATGTTGTTCCTGAAGGAATGTTCCAGGATATTCTGATTACGGTCGAATCCGCCGATCCGGATTCCTATGCGCCAATCTTCCCAGGCGCCGGAATTTACCCCGGTGGCGCGACACTCGCAGCTTATAACCTGGTCACACTCGAACTCCCTGGAAACTCTCCCCCGATAATCGGCGAAATTTCCGGGCCCCCGATGTATCCCGACGGTGTCCAGTTACTTTACGCGTTATCGAGTATGGTGGATCTTCAGGACGGTCCTAACCTTACTGTGGACTGGGACTTCGATGGCGATGGTTTATTTTTAGATGATCAGGACGGCTCAAACACGAATATGACCGGTACTTATACTTTTACAGGCTCTGATACGCATTACGTGCAGTGCCGCGTTACCGATACGGCGCTCGAGTATACTGACTCAAATATTTTGACCGTGGAACCGATCACACTTCCTTACGTCGACCCGATGGACATCGCAACCAGCGGTTTGTGGACCGTAATGAACGGGCTGTTCGATACGCATAATCCATTTCCTGCTCTCGAATGGAACGTCCAGACGGATCACTGGTCGACAAGCGATATATCTTCGGGGATTTACTTAAATTACATGGACACCACGTTGGTCAGTCCGGTTATTCCTGCCGGTGACCTTGATGGCCTGATGCTTGTCATTACTCACAGATGGGATACTGAACTTTACGACACGTGCCAGGTGATTTTCCGGATTAACGGCGGAAGCTGGATTACTGTATCGCCCCAGCTTTACTATAGGAACGATAATTATCCAAACTATGATACCGAGTACTACAATCTGACCGGCTTAACACCGGGTGATTCGATCGAGGTGGGATTCCACTTTAATTCCGACAGTAGCATTAACGATTACAGCGGCTGGGATATTACCGAGGTGCTTTTGGTCGATAACCAGCCACCGGAAATTACCGGGATTTTCGGACCCGATACGGTCGGCCTGCTCGGACCATGGACATACACGGTTGCCGCTACCGACCTGGATGGTTTCAGCGCGGTAAACTGGAGTATCGAGGAATCGGGCATGCCCCAGGTTTACGATGATCCCGGGGACCCTTTGAACGATGGCCTGGTTGAACTTTATTTTCCGGCAGACGGGATTTTCGAAGTCTGGGTAGAAGTAACTGACGCCGCGAATCCACCGCTCAGCTCAACATTCGGGTACTTGGAAGTCGAGGTTGCTGCGACTAATCCCGATGCATTTTTCTTCGATCATTTCAACCTGGACACCGGGGTGTGGCAATTCACGGGTGGTTTGGATGATGGAGCTTACCAGGATTTCTGGCATGTCGACACCGTAGTCGGCATGATGGCTAATGCCGGTGAGGATGGCTGTTATGCTGAAGAATTAACCCAGCCGACAGAGAAAACGGCGAGCGCCGATATTATCTTCCCATCCGGCGGTGGTGAGATCCGGATGAAAATGATTCACGAGCTTGGTACAGAATTATCCGGAACCAGTGTGCCTTATGACGGTCAGTGGGTCACGCTTGATGGTGGATTAATTGAACCATCCTATGGTTTCCTGTACACAAATGACGGCTGGGATCATGGATATTTTGTCGGATACACTTATGCATACTTAAGCAGTACATTCTATCTTGGAAACAGTTACAGCGACGGACAGCCGCATACTTTGACCTTCCACTCGCTTTCATCCGACGCCCTGTCGAATTGCGGAATCGGCTGGAGAATCGATTACTTGGAGATTTGGGAAGTTGAGTAGTTGAGTAGTTGATTAAATAAAAATCCGGTTACTAAGGGGGGACAATTTACCGGTGTTGCTTACTGAACACAGTAGGATAGATGGTCTTGCAGAGGATTTTAATACCCAGGTTGGCCTTAATTACTCATTAATGTGGTATATAATAATTTAACCGCATCGGATAATTGACTCCGCAAGGTACTCAATGTTAACATATTATATTGATGCTGGATCGTACCGGATACCAGCCAAGCATATTAATTAACAGGAAAACCGTGGAGTTAGGAAAATATTATTATTACCACGGTGAGTACAGTATGTAATTATCCGCTTCAGTATGGAATCTAAATCATAGGGGGCGGTTTAGTGTGCGGTGGCCAGGGATGAGAACAAATGGAATCGACAGGCGATTTTTTAGATAATGACCTTCTTACTTCTTTAACCTCACAGGTTTCCCGTAAGGTTAAGAACCTGCGTACCCTGCTCAAGGTCACGCAGAGCATCAGTTCGGTACTCAACCTTGACCAGCTTTTCAGCATTATCGTTGAGGAAGCAGCGGCAATTTTTGGTGCTGAAAAAGCCAGCCTGATGGTGATCGAACCCGGAACTGACTTTATGCGGATCAGAAGTGCGCTGGGCATTCCGGAGGAAGTACTTGATACAGCAAGGATTAGACTCGGGCAGGGTATTTCCGGGACGGTAGCGGAGAGTGGTGAGAGCTTATTCATCAGGGATATTGAAAACGACCCAAGGTTTGGCACTGCCGGCAACCATGGGAAGAAACAGCAGCGATACGACACCAATTCACTGATCTGTGTACCTGTTAAGGGTCGCGATGCATCGGTGCTTGGGGTTCTTAATGTCAACAACAAATCCAGTCATGAGGAATTCACGACGGACGATCTCGATCTCCTGGAGGTAATCGCAAGCCAGGCCGGAATCGCCCTGGATAACGCTCGTTTATTCACTACCGCAAGAAGCCGGATCAAGGAACTTGAAACCATCCACGAAGCAGGAGAACAGATTCTCGAAGCCCAGAGCAGTGACGCGGTGTTGAAACTGCTGGACGATCAGATCAAGGAGATTTATCCCGCCTGCCAACACGGTGTTATTTTCGTCGATCCCGATAACCTGTTCGTCGAATTTCACCATGGCAGCCAGTTTATTAAGGACTTCTTTGAAAGAGGAAAAAAGAAAAGCATCCAGGCGGTCGAAATTAAGGACCTCGACCAGATCTACCAGCGTCCGCTTCTTGGTGATTTCAAAGACCCGCTGTCCGTAAGAATTTTCGATGATGAAACAATCGATCATGGAATCCTGTTCTCGATTCCGATCAGAAACCCTCGAGGGGTTCTTGGATACGTGGATATCTACCTGGAAGACGAGGAGAGCATCAACCTGGAACGTGTACGGGTTCTGGAGATTGTGGTTCACCAGGCTGCTTCAAATCTTGAAAACAGGAAACTTTATGAGGAGATGGGACACGGATATACGGAAACCATTCGTGCCCTCTCGTCCGCGATCGACGCGAAAGATAAATACACAATCGGCCACTCCGAGCGAGTTGCCCTCTTCGCCGTGGAGCTCGGCAGAGCTCTTGGTTTCGACACCCAGACACTTAACCTCGTCGAACGTGCCGGAATCCTGCACGACATTGGCAAGATCGGCGTGAGCGAACTCATCCTCGGTAAACCTGGACGCCTTGACGAGCATGAATTCCAGGAGATGAAGGACCATCTCCGAAAATCCGCAGAAATTCTGAAACCGATTAAATTCCTCGGACCAGCGTACGATGGGCTGGTCACGCATCACGAACGTATGGACGGCCGCGGTTACCTTGGGGTGGAAGGAGAGAATATTCCCCTTCTCGGCCGGATTCTCGCGATAGCCGATGCGTTCGACGCGATGACCTCCGACCGTCCCTACCGTAAAGGGTTACCGGCCAGTGTAGCCAGGCTTGAGCTTAAGAAAAATGCCGGTACCCAGTTTGATCCTGACCTCGTGGACGTGTTTTGCCATGTTCTTGATAAAAATACGGATGAAAACGGCAGGATGACTTTCGAACGCCTTGAGGAAATCAACAGGCGGAGCCAGGTCAGTTTCAAGTACGGCAAAGACGCGATGTACACCGTCCTGAAACCACTGTCCGAGGAAGAGCGCGCCAAGCAGGATGAGCGAAAGAAGACCGCGACCAAGAAAATAGCCGCGGCTGGCGGTAACGGTAAAGCCGATGAGGAGGCTGCGACCACTGCAAAGATCGAGGATGAGGGTGAGAAGAGTATACTGGAAAAAGGTTAATTTGAGGAAGGGAAGGTCGATATATACTCACTGTAACCTCTGTAAACCGTGGAAATCCTGACTTAAACAAATTTAATTAAAAAAACCCGCTACCCCTTGTAAGGGTAAGGTTTGTAAAGTATACTTATTATGAATGAGGTTACGGGAGAAAAGTGTGCATTCCGCTCCCGATCTCAAATCTGGCAAAGGGAATAGCTTTGAGGCAACTGCCAACAAGCGTTACCCAAGCAAGATTTCCTGAATTGCCACACTGTCCATCGCAACATAAATGCAGCAAAAGCCGGGTACTAAACAGGCCCGGTTTCTATTTATTAGCGATGGGGATCCTGGTTTACAAGACTTTAATTTGCTTGATACAGATTCGAGAATTTCTAAACATCGTCCTATTCCCCCACTCCGCTTTCACCTTTTGTGTGTCAGATGGTAGAATAATCCATTGACGAAGACCTATGGACGAACTACCGGAAAAAATTAATCCCCTGGCCAGTATGCCATCGGAGCCGATCGATCCCGCGGTCGACCCTGATGCCCTTATCTCAGTAATTGTGCCGTTGATAAATGAGGAAGGCACAATTGTCGAACTCTTTGACAGGGTTAGAGAAGTTTTCCATGAGCTTCAGCGGGACTACGAGATTATTTTTATTGACGACGGCAGCACCGACTCGAGCTGGCAGATGCTCAGGATGCTTTACCAGGAATACCCGATGAATGTCCGCGCGATCAGGTTCCGGCTCAACAAGGGAAAAGCCGCAGCGCTTGCCGCTGGATTCGAACTCGCCGAGGGGGAAATCATTTTCACAATGGACGCCGACCTTCAGGACGATCCATCGGAAATTCCCCGTTTCCTTGAATGCCTTGCCAGTGGAGCCGACCTGGTAACCGGTTACAAGAAAAAACGTCGGGACCCGCTGCACAAGGTAATTCCGTCCAGGTTTTTTAACTGGGTTGTCAGCATGGCATCGGGACTTCGCCTGCACGATTACAACTGTGGTTTCAAGGCATACAGGAAGGAAGTAATGAACGATGTTCATCTTTATGGTGAACTGCACCGCTACATTCCGTTCCTCGCGAATGCCCGCGGCTTCAAGGTAAAGGAAACCATCGTTGAGCATCATCCGAGGACATCGGGAGTCAGCAAGTACGGCATGGAGCGGTATTTCCGGGGTTTCTTCGATCTGTTCACAGTCATTATGCTCACACGGTTTTCACGGAAACCGCTTCACTTGTTCGGGGGCATAGGTTCTATGCTTTTTATTATCGGCCTCTTGATTAACATGTGGCTGACATGGATATGGCTTTGGGGCGCGGCTATAGGCGACAGGCCGTTGTTGTTCCTTGGAGTCCTTTTGATGGTGGTTGGTATACAGCTATTTGCTATTGGCCTTGTGGGAGAAATGATTAATTCCGCGAAACCCAGGGATGATTCCGACCGTCCGATCAAAACCATTCTCAAATAACTCAAATGATTCCCATCCTGGAGAATACATCGACTGAAATCAAGCGGGTGGGTATTGTCATCCTTAATTACAACGGTAAAGATGTTTTGCCGGGTCTTCTCGAATCCCTGACGAAAATCGACTACCGGAATTTCAGGGTGTTTCTTATTGACAACAATTCGGAAGATGATTCGATTGAACGCGCGAGGGATAATTATTCAACCCGACTTCCCCTGGAAATTATCGAGAATCAAGAGAACCTGTTATTTTCAAGAGGGAATAATGTCGGGATTAAAAGTGCGGTCAATTGGGAAGCGGATTACATCATCCTTCTAAACAACGATACTGTTGTCCCGCCAAAAATGATCGGCCAACTTGTTGAATTCATGGAGAAGCAACCGAATATCGGGATCGCAGGCCCCATGATCCATTTCTTCGAACCTGACAACACGATCTGGGGCGCCGGTGGGATGGTTAATTCATGGTGGGGACTGGTCAGGCACAGGGGAATACGCGAGAAGGACAGAGGGCGGTTCTCAGAACCCGCGAAAGTGGATTACGTGTCGGGTGCGGCGCTGATGGCCCGTACGGAGGTTTTTACCCGGTTGAACATGCTCGATGAAAGCTTCCCGATGTATTACGAGGACACGGATTTCTGTTTCCGTGCAAAGAACCAGGGATATGAAACCTGGTACGTACCGACGTCGCCCCTTATTCACCTTGTAAGTGTCGCTGCGGGAGGTCAGGCGTCGAGGTTTAAAATTACCAGGAGATTTTCGGCGGGCATGAAATTTTTCGCGCGTCACGCGAAATGGTACCAGTGGCCTACTATCTTACTTGGCCAGGTTTATGAAGCGATCAGGGTCGGGCTGCTGGTAATAAGGGGGATATGAAATATCCGCATGCCAACAGTACTCTGCATAGCTTATCTTTTTCCCCCGAGGGCCGGAGTCGGGGTACAGCGAATAACGAAATTCGTACGCTATCTCCCCGACCATAACTGGCAGCCTATCGTACTGACCCCGGATAAGCCTGAGGGAAGTTTCCCTATCGATCCCGGTTACAAAAACGAAATTCCCGATTCTGTGAAAATATACAAAGCGCCAAGCCGCGAACCGTATCATCTTTACCGTGCACTGGGAGGGAAGAAACGCCAGGACTCCGCTGATTTCAGGGGGGTAATTGAAGGGGGTAAAAGCCTCGGATTCACCGGGCGACTATATTCTTCTTTCCAGGCGGCATTTTTAATTCCCGATCCGAAAATCGGGTGGTTCGGGCCTGCGGTTAATCGGGCGCGGGAAATCCTGGCTGGTAATAAGATCGACATTATTTTCTCAACAAGTCCGGAAGCCACCGATCATGTAATCGCGAGGGCGGTCGCAAGGGAATCGGGATTGCCATGGGTCATGGATTTTCGCGACCCCTGGACAACCAGCCTGTACGCAACCAAACGTCCTTACCGGGCAAGGATAAAAGAAGAAAAGCTTGAACTTAGCTGCCTCGAAGAATCGTCCGCGATATCAGTCGTCCAGTCGAGATACCGTGATGAATATCTTGAGAAATATCCTTCGCTCAGAGGACATGAAGGTAAATTTCACATACTTCCCAATGGGTTCGATCCTGGAGATTTTGATGGAATCGAGCCCAGAAAATTCGATCGCTGGACCGTAGTTTACACCGGTTCGATTTCATACCCGCGCGATCCGGAACCATTTTTCAAGGGTTGGAAGAAGGCATGTGAAAAATCGGTTGCGTTTCGGGATGGCGCCGCGTGTTTTTTCATGGGCGAATTCGATACACGCTTTCACGAACTCGCACCGAAGTATATAATGGACAATCTGAAAATCGAGGGTTTCCAGACCCGCGATGCCGTTTATTCATCGCAACTCGGCGCGGGATCTCTTTTACTGATAGCCGAAGGATATGTAACCGGAAAGGCATTCGAGTACCTGGCATCCGGGCGGCCCATACTGGCAATAACCGGGGGTGAGGATTTAATCGAGCTGATAGATAGGTCCCATGCCGGTGTATGCCTGTCGCCGGACGATCCCGAAAAAATTGCGGATGCACTGATCCGGCAGTTCAACTCAAGGGATCAAGTGTTCGATATAGATACCGATTTCCTCAAGCAATACGACCGTCGCCACATTACAGGCGAGTTAGCGAAACTGTTTAATGACATCATCGCCAGGGAATCAAACAATTGAAAAAGGCTCTCTCGCCCGTGACACGGTCGGGACGACCCTGACTAACGCTGCCCTTTTTATTCTCGGAATAATCATCTGGGTAATCATCGCGAGGCTTCTGGGTCCGGTCTGGCGTGGAGAGCTGGCGCTGGTTATGCTTGCCCCGGCGATTGTTATGAAGACCGGGTCGTTCGGCTACGACCAGGGTATGATTGTACTGGGAGGAAAAAACAGAACCAGTTTAGGACCCTTAACAGGCACCGGTGTTCTTCTCGGATTCTTCATGGGCCTTTTATTTATCGGGCTTCTATTGGGATTCATGTGGGGATTTCCGAAGACATTCTGGAATATCAGCCAGGTCTGGCTTCCGGGGCCGTTTATGATCATCTCGATGGCGTTTCCGCTTCACCTCATGACGATGGCATACGATGCGGCTATTTACGCCGAGGACCGAATCGCTGCAAGGAACCTCAAGGAACTCGTTATAAATATCGTGATGATTGTTGTAATCCTGGCTGCTTTTTTCCTCTTCAAGCTGCAACTCTTCGGGGTGATCGGTGCTTACATAATCGCGAATACGGTCAGCCTGGGATACTCGTACTTCCTGGTGCGGGGCAGGATGCCCTTACCCGGAACAATTGACATTAATATTACACGCCAGGCTGTCAGACTTGGGTTCCCGATCTATCTCGCCCAGCTTGCCGCATACCTGATGCTGCCCGTAATGATGATCCTGCTTTCATTCTCACTCGCCGGTTCCCATGGAGAGAATCTTGCCAGGATTGCATTCTTCACAATGGCGTACCAGATGATCGAGAGAATTCTTCCGGTAACGCGATCGGTTGCGTTCGCCCTGTTACCCAAGATCACCGGTGGAAGCGACACCGATGCAAGCGAACTTACCGCGAAAGCGTCCCGTCAGACATTTCTCACTTCGCTCGTGCTTTTCATAATCCTTGCCATTTTCATGAAACCGATTGTGGCAATCCTCCTTGGGTCGCGTTTCATCCCGGTTGCAGGGGCATTTGCGATAATGGCGGCTGGGGGAATCGCGTTGTCAATGGCGGGGGTGTGGTCCGCGCACCTTCTTGCGAGAACACGACCGTACGAGGTCGCAAAGGCTGGGATTATCGGGGTCCTGGTCGCGCTGGTAATCGCATGGGCGGGATTCCAGAACACGACCGGTCGGGAAGTCCAGATAGCGTCGGTTGCAGTACTGATAGGATCGTTTGTTAACGCCGGATTCCTTCTCAATTCATTCTGCAGGGCAGGGAATATAAAAGCGGTAGAGGTTCTGATTCCAACGATGGCAGATATGAGAGAATGGCGTCGAATCCCGGGATTTATTACCGAGATGATCTGGAGAAAAAAACAAACAGAGACCCGTGATAATTCTGCATCTTTAGAATAATTTCAAATCCAGGGTGAAATCAACAATAGATGAGGTAATGTCAAAAGTAGTGTGAAAAAGGAAGGCAGGGTGCCGCCCACAAGCGCTCTTCAATTCTCTATCATGAAACTTAACAGCAGAAATTTTCCATCATGTACTTCATTTTTTTTCAGAGTTAAGCTTGTGGGTGAAATAATCTGAAGATCTACGATATAATCCAATTACGATGTCCGGTTCTCAATTAAAATACAAACATTTCAATATTCCAGGACATGTACATGAACTTACATTTTCATGTTACAAACGACAGCCGCTCTTAAACTTAGACCGAGCATATCAATACCTTGTCCCGGCTATTAACATAGCAAGGGCCAAACACCGATTCGCACTCATGGCGTATGTATTTATGCCAGAACACATTCACCTTCTCCTATTTCCGAAAGGTGAAACCTATTCAATTTCAAGTATTTTGAAATCAATCAAACAATCATCATCTAGGAGGATTATTAACCATATTAGAGAGAAAAACCCCAGCGCAATGAAAATGATGCAAACCGGTTTGAAACAACCGAAATTCAGATTTTGGCAGGACGGCGGTGGTTATGACAGAAATTATTGGTCAACGGACGAAATCTGGAATCAGGTAAATTATATCCACAATAATCCTGTTAGAAGAGAACTTGTTGATTGTGTAACAGATTGGAAATGGTCCAGTGCTAAGGATTGGATACTTGATGTGGATGGGCCGTTAAAGATCGACAAAAATATGGTGGGGTGAAATTTCAAGCGATCGATTCACCCACAAGCTCATTTGGTTATTCTTGATAAAATAGAGCTAAGATACTTAAGGAAAATTCGAGCTCTAACTCAACTCTGTCAATCGCTTGTGGGCGGCACCCTGCTCTGATTTAAATTAAGTGCTGCAAAATAAGTTATGCTTGTACTAAAAATATTAATTTGATCCGTGCAACAGGAATTAATGACATACAAAAATCGTCCGCTGCGGATTGCATTCGCTGCCGATGCCCGTAATGTCCATACGCATAAATGGGTGGAGTATTTCCTCGACCGGGGTTGTGAGATCAGGATTATCAGCTACCGCGAATGGAGTATCCCGGGGGTCGATGTTTATGTCCATTCGATTCCCCCGCGAGGTCTGATGGCCATCCCTCCGTTCAGGCAGGTATATACGGCATCCGACTATGCCCGCGTGCGTTCGATCCTTGGATGGGCCGATATTGTAAACGTACAGTTCATCTACCGCTTCAGGTTCAACATGGTTTATAAAGGTCTTCCGAGACTCATTGTAAGCGCTTGGGGGTCGGATATTCTTGGAGTGTTCGGGGTGGAAGAGACGAAAGAAGAAGCCTACTGGAAAAGTTACGTGCTTAAAGAAGCGACCGAACTTGTCGCGCTCTCGAATTATCTTGCTGACGCGATGAAGAGGTACATCCCGACAGAGAAGGTAATTCACATAATTCCTTTTTCTGTCGATATGGAAAAATTCGACCCGTCGAAATATCCAAAGAAGCATGAGTCCGATAAAGTTTTCAGGATAGGATTTGTAAAAGGGCTCAGGAAAATCTATGGACCTGACACCCTCATCGAAACGACCAGGGTCCTGAGAGACAGGGGATACAACATCCGGACCCTTCTGGCCGGGGATGGAGAGGACGCCGAGGATCTCAGGAGCCTTGCCAGAGAAAAGGGGGTGCACCGGATCGTGGATTTCCTGGGACGAATTCCGAATGACGAGGTTCCGGCGTTTCTCGCGGGGCTTGATGTATCGTGCATGCCTTCAAGATCGGAATCGCTTGGGGTTGCTGCGATTGAGTCGGAGGCTATGGAGATCCCGGTGGTTGCATCGAACGTTGGTGGAATCCCGGAAGCGGTCCAGGATGGCATAACCGGGATCCTGGTACCTCCCAATGACCCGATAGCATTGGCGGATGGAATCGCGGCACTCCTTGATGATCCAGGTAAAAGACATGCCATGGGAAAGGCGGGCCGTGAGTACGTCAAGGACCGTTTTGACTGGTTAAAGAATGCGGGGAAACTTGCCGACCTGTTCGAGTCGCTGCTCAATGAGAAATAAAAATATGGGCGGAGTCGATATTGAATAATTTCCAACCCGGACGGGCTACTTCACTTAGCGGCGCGGTACTCAATAACTAATTGTTCGATAAAATTCTCAAAGAACTGCAGTTGGCTGTTAAATTCCAGAATCGCAAACTTATATGCCTTTTCGGAAAGATCGTAAAATTCAGAGCATGCGTCCGCTGACTCTTCATAGCCCTTCTCAAAGAAAAATCCCTCATCAGAAAGTTGGCTGAGTATATTTGCCGCTGCGGTTACCCTTGCGAAATCGGCAAAACCGTCTGCGGCATCAGGATCGTGATGGTAACCGATTGCGGCAATCAGGTTGGGCGGAAAATTCCATTTAATTGCGATCTCTCTGCCAATTTCAGCATGATTGGTCAGAAAGAGGTTCTTTTCCGCTTGATAGTACGTCAGTCCTTTTGAGATCTGCTCATGGAGTACAGCCTGGGTTTCACGAATGAAGTTCTGGATAAAAACGACCTTGCCAATATCATGAAGGAGCCCGGCAAGCGACTGGCTTTTCGCATCCGGGAGTCGATCGGTGACCGCAATTGCCTGGGCAACGACCCCGGTCGCAAACGAGTGAAGCCAGAATTTTTTCAGGTCGGGCTCAAAGATCGCATCCATTTGAAATAAGGAAACACTCATAACGAGATTCCGAACCATGGTGAAACCCAGCATCGGAATAGCTCTTGATAGAGTGCTTATCTGGCTGGGAAGACCGTATGAAGCTGAATTGACAAGCCTGATCAGCTTCGCTGAAACCGCAATATCGTTGTTGATCGCCCTTTCCAGATCCTCTGCCGATGATTCAGGGTCATTCACCACTTCATTTACCTTGAATAGGACATCGGGGAGGCCCGGAATATCATTTACATGGACCATTACTTGTTCTAATAGCAATTCGGGTGGCGTCATATTAGTTCCTATTCGAAATAATTTGGTAATATAATATCCAAGGCATAGTCTTAAAATTTAACAACCAAAATCGCATATCATTACGAAAATAGCTACTTATTAATAGCAGACTGGAAATCTGCGGTACTGCAGCCGGGACGGCCGCGCTACGATTTGGTGCCGGGACGGCGTTGAAAAGCAGGTGATGATAAAAGTGCCTTCAGGTTTGTTATCAGCCTATTATCAAAACTATTCAATCCTGTCACGTTTCTCGAGAATTGCATCCAGAAGTCGGTAATTATTACTCTCAGTGGGCATCACGAACCATATCTCAGGTTCATCCGTGCTGTCAGGTATTATTGAATATCGCTTCGATATCAACCTTGAGAAGGGATTTTTTAAATCGTAAGTTCTGAGGAAAGCAGGAGGGTAGGAAAAATCAAATGTCTCAATTACAGTGCTATTAGGCTTAAGGAGCATTTTATCCAAAATCAGGAGTGTGGAAATAGTGGTAAGGATGAATCCACGGTGAGATGTCAACACCAGGAAACCACATGACATAGGTTTGTGCAATCTCGCGAATGGACTCTGGTTAGACACTAAAACCGAAACCAGGACTTTTTCGTCATCAGCCATATATTTTTCCAGAATCAATGGGATCCTGTAATAGAGTTTATTTATTTGGATTGAAGTTAATTCAATGTTCTCTGAGAGTAGCCAGAAATACAGAAGTATTAGCTGCACTATAATAATTAAAAAAACGGTGAAGACCGAAAATAAATCTTGCTCAAAATCCCCAGCTGTGAACGTTATTACAATAATCCAACCGAACCAAATAAAAATTAGCAAAATTCTCAAGAAATGAAGCATAAAGATTAAGCTCTGCTCGGGACTTGCCCTGTCGTACCCTTTGGTGAGTTCGATGCATCTCTCAAACCCTTCAGGAAGTTGAGGTGAATTTCTACTCGATTGATTTTGGTTTTCAGTGTCCACAATTGACCTCCTGACTGACGAATCAATCTTAACATAATCCTTAAAGTCCGTATTATTTATGGTGCGGAGCTGGAGCTCCGCGCACCTGTATCAACCAATATAAATCACTTCAATGTATATATCCCAGGCTTCTTAACTTTTCGCGGGTTTCCTCATCGATTTCGACAAGCGATGGTTTCGCGCCATAATCGAGACGCACACGGTTTTCGCCATCGAATTCAGATAGGAGGAACATGTCCTCGTGCTGAGTACCGACACTTAGAAGCGTGTCGCGATGTTCTTCAGTATCGCCAATGATCAGAGGCAGCAGGCTTATCCCATCGATATCTTCAGGTATTTCAATTCCAAGAAGGTCCATGACCGTTGGCAGGATGTCGGTAATCTCGCAAAGCGCATTGATTCTTGTACCCGCGGCAAGGTCATTCGGGAAATGGAAAAATAATGGTATCTGGAGTTCGACATCTAAATCCCGTAAATGGCCAAAGAAATGTCCCTCGCCAAGGCTTTCTCCATGATCGGCTGTGACAATAATCAGTGAATTTTCGAAATAACCTTTCTCCTCGAAAAAATCGAACAGTTCGACAAGCTGGTTATCGAGCCAGCGGATCTCGGCATCGTAACGGTCGATCGCGTGACGAAGGTCGGCCTGGCTTAAAGGTAATTCATCTTTATTATATGCAACGAATGTCTCAACCTCGCCGTCCATTTGTCCGACAAAATATGGCTCAGCAAATTGATCGAGCACTTCAGGGTCGGGATCGTAAGGCTGGTGCGGTTCCCAGAAATGAACGAGTAGAAAAAACGGCTCGGTTTCATCCTGAAGGCCGGTAATGACAGCATCGATTTCCTCCGGCGCCATGCGTGGGAGTTCTTCAGCCATATCATATGTGTCGAAACCCCGTCCGATTCCATAACGGGCCGCAAGAATATCCGTGGTTGGATAGCCGTACGTGTTGAATCCTGCGTCCTGGAAATCCTCGACAAGAGAGTGAAGTGATTCAGGTAGCGGCCATGCGTTCTGATAAATATTTGTTTTAGTCGGATGAATGCCGGTAAACATAGATGCGAACGAAGGTAATGTAAGCGATCTGGGTGTCCACATGTTATCGAAAATGATCGAGCGTTCCGCCAGTTCATCGAGGAATGGCGACGTTTCCCGCTCGTAGCCCATGAAGCCGAGATGGTTGGCGCGGAGGGTATCGACGACGATGAGGATTACGTTATCGATATTTTGGGCGAAGCTGTGGGTCTGACCGGTCGGAACGCATCCGAATATTAATGAAACGATGAGGGGGATAATTATTATGTAACGTAATGGACGCATGTGATTGATTATTTGTATTCGATGATTATTTTACAATGGGTAGATTGGTGCAGGTTCCTCGATAACTATTCCTCACTCTCCTCCTCTTCCTCTTCTGGTGGGTCGAGCCAGGTTACGTCCGGGATGTCGGTGCCTTCATCATCGAGGTCCCAGAAGATACCGAAGTTGTTAAATCCATAGCGTTCGTGGTCGGGTCCGAACCACTCGAGGCGAAGGTTGTTTCCAACACGCTCATGCGGCTCGAAGGTATGAATTACTTCGGCTTCATCTCCCTCACCGATTGTTTCTTTAACCCAGTCTTCGTAAATGTCGTCGCCATGGGAGTCGATGAATAATCCGATTGAATTACAGTACTGGTAAAACGGGCTGGTTGGGTGTGGTTCGTCATAGCCGCGGAAATCGACGCCGCCAAGCCCGATTGAGCCGCGTCCAAGCACGTAATGATCGTCACCATCGAGATCGAAGAAAAATACGTTTGAACGTATTTCCGAACAGGCTATCGAAATGATATCCGACTTGTAGTAATCATCGCCTTCTTTATCGACGAGCAGGTTGATGGAGAAGTCCCATCCGAAAGATAGTGCAGCTCCAGCGTTTCCGAAAAGATCGTGTACGTCATCGCCGGCTTCATCGATTATCGCCCCGATGCAATAATGCGCCCCGGAGGCCTGTGTGAAATAAACCGATTTATAAAGATCGTCTCCATCCTTGTCATACATAAGGCCGGTACCGAACCAGTAGCCTGTTCCGAGCGAAAAATTCCCCGCTTCATAAGTGTCGTTACCGTGGATGTCGACGATAAATCCAAGCCCGCCGGCCCATGAATGACCGTCGGTGCCATCGCCTCTTCTGCCCGATCCTACTCCCTGTGCATTGGAGACATTAATATCGAATGCGCTGTGATAATCGCCGCGATTCACGACACTCGCGTACGGTTCAGCGTAGTAGTGTTCATCCCCAGCCCAGTTCGCTATTACCCCGACCCCGTTGCAGCCGCCGAACCCCTGTCCTTCGCCATGAAGCCTGTACACATCATCGCCTTCACCGGAATCGAAAGCGAGTCCGTGGCCGAAAAAACCCGCTCCCTGTCCGGATACTTCCATTGTGTACACATCGGCGCCATCGCCGTCGTAAATCACACCGGTGCCGAAGAATCCCGCTCCCTGGGCCAGTTGTTTTGAAGTGTATGTATCATCGCCCCAGGCATCGTATAAAACCCCGCAGCCAAGGACACCGGCTCCCTGGCTCGGGCAGGTTGTTGAATCGTATTCGTAAACATCATCGCCCGAAAGATCGAGGCACAGGCTGATGCCGATATCCGGACGGGTTGTCGCGCCTACCGGACCTCGATAAATGTCATCCCCGCCAAGGTCGATCAGGACGAAATAATCATCGTATTCGTGATAATCCCTGCCATCACCCTCGATGACAATCCTTCCGTATGGTGTCATGGTTTCGAAACTGAAATATTTTGCGATCGGGTTCTCCTCGATGTATTTTTCAAGGGCGTAGCGGCAATCCTCGGTCGCCTGTGCGAGTTTCATCGCCGCGTATGCCATCGACTGCTCATCAATCAGCATAGCGACATCGTCCACCTGCCCGTAGTAAATAATCCCGTCGCCCTGTGTCTGGGCAAAATCATGGATATAAAAAATGTCGTTCATCAGTTCATCGGAAATCCTTCGCACTGCGGTATCTCGCCACATTCTGGCGTCGAGAGCGTTCAGGATACATTCGGCGATTATTAATTGGAAATCCTTATTCGCGTGCTCGAGCTGGTCGATAATATCCGTTTCGGCGTTTGGCCAGTCCGGGGGGGAACCGAACGACATCCTTAAAAGCTGATCTCCCGCCGATATGTAAATACGCCGGATAGCATCCAGAATTGGCTCTTCCGTGTCGGCACGTGGAAGGTTGTTGACCGAATACGACCTGAAACCGTCCACACGACGTTCTATCGCCAGCAGTGCTATAAGCTGGTGGAGCCTGTCCGGGGACTGGATACCATCTCTCCGATTTTCAAATGCCATCTCAGGGTCGAGGAAACGTTCTACGCCGTTACCCATTGTCCGCGTGTAGTCATAAACCCGCAACGGCTCGTTGAAGAGGGAATCGAAAAACGGGAGAATGTACGGGACACGGGGATAGCGGGTCCAGTAACCTTCGGGACGATAGCCGAGATCGGCGCGTGTCCAACCGATTGAGTCAAGTGCTTCACCAAGCAGATCACGTTCGTCGGTGGTCCAGGTCGGCACGTTTTGAGCTCTGGCAGGATTAGGGTAAGCAAGTATTACGACCATAAATGCAAGGACACTTATTATGATGGATAGTGGCAGGTGGATGCGTTGCATGTCGAACCTCCTGGCAGTTCGGGAAATTAGTATGAATATCTCATTGGAAAGATTGCGAAAATCGGATTTTAGCATGCGAGCATAGGGAGTTCTAGGAATGTTTTTGGAAATCTGCACAAATCAGGCTTAAAAGTAATAAAAGGTAAAAAATATGGAAAAAAATTATTTTTTTAAATGGCAAAGTAGAGTTCTATGAGGTTACCAATTCCTGTTGCATAAATCTGCAATTGCTCAAGGTTTGTACAAGTTTGATATTCTGAACCGCCACATCCCGAATTGCCATTCAGGATTCCTAAAAACTTGACACTTCACCTTCGTTGTGATATTCAAGAACCACAGTTTTAAACAGGTTGAGAGCGGGAAATATGGGGGAATTTTTTGGCCTCTCCTGAAAATCTGAGGAACCGGAAATAACAGGAAGCGCAGGGTCGGGACGATCAGGTCTTGCATTAATGAAGATGGAAGGGGCCAGGGGTTTAGAGGTCATTACCTTCACATCACTGCCCTGAAATGGGAACCTGAGTCCATCTATATGTCCTAACCCGAGTTTCAATTCATAACTGAAATCCGGGTGCTGAATGGTCTGTATAATGAGCGTTATACGATTTTTTACGTTGTACGAATAGCGCTGAGAGATGATTCTCCCGTTTTTGGGGAAAATTGTATAAGTTTATAGTAGAAAAGTTAAGCGAATGTTATAGTTTTACACATCAGGTCTTAAGATAATCAAGGAGCTCAGAATGTCCGACACTAATGAGAAAAAAGTTCTTAAGTCAGCTGAAACCACCGGAAAGTCAACACGACGGTCGCGTCAAAGGGTTGCGAACAAGATTTTTATTAGGCATTTCACCACGCCGGGCATACATCCATTTGATGAGGTGGAATGGGAAGAACGGAACGCCCTCATTTCGTCGGACACGGGCGAACCTGTTTTCGAGCAGCGTGGTATCGAGATGCCGGTTGGCTGGTCTCAGATGGCGACCAACATAGTGGCAAGCAAATATTTCCATGGCACACTGGGTACCGACCGTCGCGAAAAATCCTTGAAAATTTTGCTGAACAGGGTCGTGAAAACGATTGCCGACTGGGGCCGGGCGGATGGTTATTTCCTTGATCCTGAGGAGGCGGATACTTTCGAAGCTGAATTACTCCATCTTACCCTCCACCAGAAAATGGCTTTCAATTCTCCAGTCTGGTTTAACGTTGGTACCGAGAAACGTCCGCAGTGCTCGGCATGTTTTATTAATTCTGTCGAGGACTCGATGGAGAGCATTCTTGGCCTGACAAAAACTGAAGGGATGCTTTTCAAGTACGGCTCCGGTACCGGGACGAATTTATCGACAATTAGGTCATCCAGGGAACGGCTCACTTCGGGCGGAGTCGCCAGCGGCCCCATAAGTTTCATGCGCGGATTTGATGCGTTTGCGGGTGTAATCAAGTCGGGTGGTAAAACGCGTCGCGCAGCCAAGATGGTCATCCTGAACATCGATCATCCCGATATCCAGGAATTTATTAACTGTAAAGTAACCGAGGAGAAAAAAGCCTGGGCGTTAATAGATGCAGGTTACGACGGGAGTATCGGCGGGGAGGCCTACGGGTCGGTTTTCTACCAGAACTCGAACAACTCTGTCAGGGTGACGGATGATTACATGCAGGCGGTACTTGAAGACAGGGAATGGGCGACCCGTACGGTGGTTGATGGTCAAATCGTTGATAAATTCCGGGCAGCCGACCTGTGGCAGGAGATAGCGACCGCCTCCCATGTCTGTGGGGATCCCGGCCTCCAGTTCGATACAACCATTAATACGTGGCATACATGCCCGAATTCCGGACGTATCAACGCATCGAACCCCTGCAGTGAATACATGTTCCTTGATGATTCGGCATGCAACCTCGCGAGCATCAATATCCTGAAATTCACCAAGGAGGACGGGGAACTTGATATTGAAGCTTTCCGGCATGCTGTCAGGCTGACAATACTCGCACAGGAAATTATTGTCGACAACGCTCATTACCCGAACGACGCGATCGAAATCAACAGCCATAACTTCAGGGCGCTTGGGTTAGGTTACGCTAACCTTGGTGCGACACTGATGAACCTTGGCCTTCCGTATGATTCCGATGCAGGACGCGCATACGCCGCCGCGGTTACATCTCTGCTCACCGGCGAATCGTATTATGCATCCGCGCTGATCGCGGAACGGATCGGGACGTTTCCCACTTACGAAGAAAACGCGGAACCTTTCAAGAGCGTCATGTGCAAACATCGTGACTCGGCGAAACGGATCGACCCGGCCTTCATTCCTGTCGCGATGTGGGATGAATCCGTGAAAGTCTGGGACAATGTTGTTGAGTTCGGCTCCAGTGTCGGATTCAGGAACGCGCAGGTTTCCGTTCTCGCTCCGACCGGCACGATCGGGTTCATGATGGATTGCGATACGACAGGTGTCGAGCCGGACATCGCGCTTGTCAAATTCAAGAAACTCGTGGGCGGCGGGGTTTTGAAAATTGTTAATAACACCGTTCCGTATGCCCTCGAACAACTTGGGTACGACGCTGATGACATCAGCACGATTCTCGAATTTATCGAGACAAACGACACGATAGAAGGCTGCGAGACATTGAACGAGGAGCATCTTCCTGTCTTTGATTGCGCGTTCAGACCGTTGACCGGCCGACGTTCTATTCACTACATGGGTCACGTGCGAATGATGGCAGCCATCCAGCCGTTCATTTCGGGAGCTATCTCCAAAACCGTTAATATGCCAACCGAAGCCACCATAGAGGAAATCATGCATGTTTACGAGCAGGGATGGAAACTCGGTTTGAAATCGATCGCGATATACCGCGACGGGTGCAAGCGTACCCAGCCCCTGACAACATCGCTTGGTGCAAAAGAGAAAAAAGAAGAATGGAAACCGATGCGCAGGCGGTTACCGGATGAGCGCAAATCAATCACACATAAATTCGTCATCGGGGGCGTGCACGAAGGTTACTTTACGGTGGGGCTGTACGAGGATGGAAAACCGGGCGAGATTTTCATCACGATGGCGAAACAGGGATCGACAATCTCCGGCCTGATGGACACGATCGCCACGATGACATCGATCATGCTCCAGTACGGGGTTCCGATCGAGGTTCTTGTCAACAAGTTCTCGCACATGCGTTTCGAGCCGTCCGGGTTCACAAAGAACCCCGACATCAAGATCGCCAAGAGTGTCGTCGATTACATTTTCCGCTGGCTCGGACTCAAATTCATGAAGCCGATGGAAAGCGTCGTGACCGAAGAAGAATTGAAAAAAGCGGAGAAGGTTGGCCTGCCATCCGTCGAGCAGCTTGCTTTCGATTTAACCGAAAAAGAGCGCGAGGCGATGGAAAAAGGCCAAGACCTGTTCGTAAGCCAGGCAGACGCACCGTCGTGTCCGGAATGCGGTTCAATTATGATCCGGAACGGATCCTGTTACCGCTGCCTTGAGTGCGGGACTACGAGCGGCTGCAGTTAGGTTGCCCCACCGGTCTTTTTTTGATTTTGATACTTCTTGATTTTGTCCTTTTTTGTTTTCATCCTCCGTTATTTTTGATATTTTTCCGGAACCCGTCGCGCGATAAGACAGTGATGATCACCCATAAGCTCCGTTCGGCTTACGCCGAACTTCGCGTATGGGCGGCACCCGGTCCGACAGCGTTAGCTGTTGAGCGGCCATGTGATATCGACCGCTGACTTGCCCCGGCATTGACTGGGTGTGGCAGGCTTCCCTGGTACTTCCCCGCTTTCGCATAAGCTACGGCGGGTGTCAAGCCGTAAAACTTCTCCGCCTACCCGAAGGTGGCGTGGTTACAGGCGCTCAGCTTCAAGAGCTGGAAATCACGCGCCGGGTTCCGTATGGAGGGAATTCCCTGCAGTGGGTACAGAATGCCCTTCCTAAGAGAGTATAGCATAAAGATGGGATTTTGTCAAGGGTGGACATAGAAAAAAGGGGGGATTTTTTTAGGGGGGCGGGTGGAAATGGAGCCCATATCAGATAGATATGGGTCTACCGCTTTTGATATATCATTGCATTTTTATCAATTTATGTTAAAATTTTAATAATAGGTTGTTCCAAAACCACAGGCTTAACGTCGGGGGAGGTTGTCATTGTGAAAATTCATTCTTTATTAATTTACGCAGCGATACTGACCATCGTCGGTTGCGGGGGACATGGCTCACCGCCAGTCACGCCTGATCCCTCTCAGGATCCAGTCGCGGTCGCGAAAGCCGACCCGAATCCCCGGGCTATCAATATCCCTGTCAGTTTTTCTGGTTCGGATTCATATGATCCCGACGGTGGAGATTTACAATTATTCGAGTGGGATTGGAACAATGACGGCACATACGATGAAACGGGCGAGAACGTCGACCATACCTGGAGCGAAACCGGCACGTATTATGTCCAGCTTCGGGTCACGGATGACGAAAGCGAAACAGACGTTCTCGATGAACCGCTGGAAATTATATTAATCGATCATCAACCACCCGACGCGTGTGGCGAGGCAGATCCCCTAACAACCATTGTCTGTGAACCTGTGCATTTCACCGACTGCGGTTCGGTCGCTTACGATGGCGCTGAAATCATCCTCCAGGAATGGGATTGGGACAATGACGGCGAGTACGATGAGGAAGGATCGGATCCCGACCACTCATTCGGCGTGCCCGGCACATTCCATGTTATGTATCGAGTGACCGACAACATGGGCGCGACAGACGAGATCGATGATCCAATTGAAATTGTTGTTACCAATGCACTACCGTCCGCGGTCGCGGAAGCTGAAAACTACAATCCGATTGCAACCGTACCCGTCCATTTTGATGGGACCGGGTCGTATGACAATGACTGCGGTGGTGACGAGATATCGAAGTGGGAATGGGATTGGGACAACGATGGGACATATGACGAGGAGGGTGCCGAGGTCGATCACGTTTGGGATTTTCCAGGCACCTATTACGTTCAACTACGAGTTACCGATGACGAGGGGGGAACCGATCTTCTTGACGCGCCAATTGAAGTAATCGCAACGGATCCCATATTTAATCCTGTTGATATCACCCCCCCATGGCTGAATTTCTCCCCTAAAGGCTCTTGCATTGATGGTAACTATGTCTATGTGGCGAGTGGAATCGATGGACTTCATATTTTTGACATATCTGATCCTGCTAATCCCATTTGGGTGAACCGGGTCGACACGCCAATTTGGGCACTAGGAATAGCAGTGTCAGGCGGGTATGCGTATGTGGCGGATAGTAATAGCGGTCTCCAGATAATCGATATTGAGCCTCCTGATTCCGCATACATCGTGACTGCAATCGACTCGGGCTATGCACGTAATGTAGCCGTGTCCGGAGGGTATGCGTATGTGGCAGATTCTGATGGTCTTCTGATAATCAACATAGAAACTCCCGAGTCGCCATACATCGTGCTGACAGTCGAAACAGGGGGTGCTTATGATGTAGCCCTGTCCGGCGGGTATGCGTATGTACCGGCCACTTATTTATATGATAGTTGTCTTCAGATAATTGATATAGAGCCTCCCGAGTCAGCAACCATTGTGAGGACAGTCTACACGGGGACGGCGCCCACGGAGTTGTATGGTAATAGCGTATCCGTGTCCAACGGTTACGTGTATATAGCGGGCACGTACCCAATTGGTAGTGGTTTCAAGATAATTGATATAGAAACTCCCGAGTCCGCGTACATTGTGAAATCAGTGGATGTGGGCGGGGGGGCTCATGATGTAGTCGTATCCAGCGGTTACGCGTATGTGGCAATTGGCTACGGTCTTCAAATATTTGACATAGAGCCTTCCAGTGATGCATACATCGTGAATACAGTCGAAGTGCCAGGGGGAGCTATTGGTGTCACATTGTCCGGCGGCTTAGCATATGTGGCGGGTTATTACTCCTGTTTTAATATACTCAACATAGAGCCCCCTGAGTCCGCATACATCGTGAAAACGATTAACACATTGAACAAGGCCATGCGTTTAGCTAAATCGGACGGGTATACGTATGTGTTGGATACTTACAGCCTGATGATTATCGACACAGAGCCTCCCGAGTCCGCGTATCTTGTGAATAAATTCGACTTACCCGGGTCGGGAAGGGATGTAGACGTGTCTGGCGGGTACGCGTATGTGTTGACTGGTTACGCTCTTCAGATTATCGACGTAGAGCCTCCTGAGTCCGCATACATTGTTAATTCAATTGATCTGCAGTGGTCTTCAAACATTTGTGTCGTGTCGGACGGTTATGCATATATTGCGGGTGATTACCCTCTTCAGATTATCGACATAGAGCCTCCCGAGTCTGCATACATCGTGAAGACCATCCCCACGCCGGGGTGGGTGAGTGATATAGCCGTGTTCGGTGGTTATGCATACGTAGTGGCGGTAGGTGGAGTGGGTTCCTATCTTCATTTATTCGACATAGAGCCTCCCGAGTTTGCATACATCGTGGATACAGTCAACTTGTTTGATGTGGCTACTGGTGTAGCCGTGTCCGGCAGCCACGCATATGTATCAACTGCCGATTCCACAGGTCCTGATACCGACCTTTGGATATTCGGCATAGAGCCTCCCGAGCCTGTATACTATGTGAATAAAGTCGACATGGAAGGGTACCTATGGAGTATAGCTGTATCCGGCGGTTACGTGTATGTGGCGGATTCTAAGTTCGGTCTTCATATCTTCGATCTAGATCCTCCTGAGTCCGCTTATATCGTTAATTCAGTCGAAACGCCAGGAAAGGCACGGGAAGTAGTTGTATCCGGCGGCTACGCGTATGTGGCGGATGAGTATGGCGGTTTGCGGATTATCAAGCTATGGTAACTGGTGGGAACCACTATTCAGTTACCCCCCCTCGAACCATTTGGGATTTTTTCCGTCTGATATAATATACTGTCACCTAGCTTTTTACCAAGGCTCTTCCAGGAGGGAAAGACTATGGCAATGATTGAAGTTCGTAATTTGTCGAAGCGTTACAAGAAGCTTGACGCTTTATCAGGTGTAAATTTCGATATCGAGCAGGGGGATATATTCGGCTACATCGGACCGAACGGCGCCGGGAAAACCACGACGATAAAAATCCTAGCGACTCTTCTTCTGCCGACCGACGGGATGGCGTTTATCGACGGAATCGACGTGGTGCGCGACCCGATGTCGGTCCGTCGGATCATCGGCTACATGCCCGATTTTTTCGGCGTGTACGACGAGATGAAAGCGTGGGAATACCTCGACTTTTTCGCCGCCTGCTACCGTATCCCGAAAGCCAGGCGATTAGGGATTATCGACGATGTACTCGAACTAACCGACCTCACGACCAAAAAGGATGCGTTTGTGCACGAGCTTTCCCGTGGAATGAAACAGCGTCTCTGCCTCGCGCGATGCCTTGTGCACGATCCGAAAGTACTCCTTCTGGATGAACCGGCATCCGGACTCGACCCCAGGGCTAGAATCGAGCTGAGGGAACTCCTCAAGGAACTCGGTCGCATGGGCAAGACAATCCTTGTGTCGTCCCACATCCTCACCGAGCTTGCCGATTTCTGCAACACTGTCGGGATAATCGAAGTCGGGAAAATGGTTCTTCATGGAAAGATCGAAGATATCCTTCGGGAGATCAAGGGAGCGAGGGTGCTTGAGATCAAGGTCAAGGACCAGGATGAGGCCGCGAAGGAAGTACTTCTCTCGCATGACAAAGTCGAGGATGTAATCATTGCGTCACCGGGAAACCTGAAAGTGCATTTCAACGGTGAGACCGATGACTTACCCGACCTGATGGATTACCTCAAGGAGGGCGGTATCAGGGTGTTGAGTTTCGCGGAAGAGGAAACCGATCTCGAGGACCTGTTCATGCGGGTAACGAAGGGGATAGTGACGTAACACGATAAACCGGTTTTTAAACCTTCGCAGAATATACTTCAAAAGGAATTAATCAACCCGGCAAACGATGGCCGGGTTTTTTAAATCCAGAGGCTCCATAGGACAGATTATTGGAGAGAATCACATGGAGAGAATCCATGTATCGGAGCCGCGAATGTGAGTATCCGGGGCTGGTCTTAAGCCCTCTCTCACGGGGCTGTTGAAAAAGTTATTAGACTGAAAAATCACAAGGGGTCAAAACTTCCGATACCGCTCTCCATGCGGACGGGCCGTCCGCGGTACTGCAGGCCGGCGTCCTGCGCTACGGGATTTAGTACTTTATCAACAGCCCCTCACGGTCGGGCTACTGTTATCGTTGCATGTATCTGTAAACCGCTCACTTACATGCGCGGTACTGTTACAGACTTATACTTTTTTACGAAAAATGCTCTTTGAGTAAATTCACCATGTGCAACTGGTCCCCTGTACCGCCCATTTCACGGATCGAATGCATCGACACCATCGGGCTGCCGATATCAACAGACCTGATCCCGAGACGGCTCGCGGTCATCGGACCGATCGTGCCGCCCGTGCCAACATCGGTACGCGCGACAAAAGTCTGAATCGGTGCGTCTGCCCTGTCGGCGCATTTTTTAAGGTGATCCCGCGCCTCCATATTTCCGGTGTACTGCTGGTTCGCGTTCACTTTCATCACCGGACCGCCGTTGAGAAATACATGATGCTTCGGCTCGTGGGCTTCCGGATAATTCGGGTTTATCGCGTGAGCGCCATCGACCGAAATCAAAATCGAGTTCGCGATCGCACGGAAGTACCCCTCCCGCGAATTTCCATCACCGGCGCACAGCCGCTCAATTATGGCATCGAGAAATCCCGACCGGGCACCCTGCATTGTCTGCGACCCGACCTCCTCGTTATCGAACAACGCTACCACCTGCGTGAACCGTGCGTCTTTCGGCGCGCTTAATATCGCTTCCAGACCTGCATGGCAACTCGACAGGTTATCGATACTCCGAATGAACACAAACTCCTCATTCATTCCGCCAATCGCGCCAGGCTGGATATCATAGATCTCAATGACGTACGATTTAATTTTTTCAGGATCAACGTCGCATGATTCCGCGATAAATTTTAAAACCGGCTTCTCTTCCAGGGCTTTCTCATCGCCAAGACCGATCACAGGCGGAAGGTGATCCTGCTTATTGAATTTTATCTCCTCGGTTTTATTGACCCTGATATGCGGCGCGAGATTCGGGATACGGCACACAGGACGCCCGATGTCGAAAAGCACAACCCGGCTCTCCCCATTGTCCTCGACCACAAACCTTCCAGCAATGCCAAGATCGCGATCGAACCATGAATGAATAATCGGGCTGCCGTAAACCTCAACACCAAGCTGTATGTAACCGTTTTTCGAGTAAATCCCATTCGGCTTCAATCTCAGTCCGGGGAAATCTGTGTGCGCACCGGCGATACGAAGTCCGGCACTCGCGCAATTATCCTGTCCAACCCTGACAGCAATTATTGATGAACCGTTGCGCGTGACATAGAACCGGTCACCCGGGTTAATGTCCCACAAATCTTTCTCATCGAGGCATTTGAAACCCCCTGCTTCAAGGCGTCGGATGGATTCCCGTACCGCGTGCGATGCTGTCGGGGACGCATGGATAAATTCGATCATATCGAGCGTGGTGTCTTTGGGTAGCTGATCTGGCATTGTCTTCAACCTCTCCGGTTAAAAGTAGGAGATATTTATAGCATAAAAACCATGGGTCTGGAAATCGACAAACCCGGCTAGGAATGGCGAGACAACCGGAGTATTCTTTCAGAAAATTGAACGGGATTGATTCAAGCGGAAATTAACAAGTTGGTATTCCGGCCCCTAATCACAACTATAGATATCAATGTAGTCGTTGAAATAGTGGGGCACATCCAGGCGGTCCGTTTTAACAGCCATCCAAGGCTGTGTGAATACCATGAGAACCATGCAGTCCGGACCCGGATGATGCCATCCAATTCGAATTTCAAGCTCCTCAGCATCGTCCATGCATGCCCAGTCGATCGTTGGATAATAACCGCTTGTGCTGAATTCGCCCATCGTAACCGCGATCACCATTTCAGTTTCCCAGTCGACAGACGGTGGACCTGGTCCGCCCGATGCGACTGCCCACCACGATGCCCACGTGACTTGGTCCTTGATTACTTCCATTGACTGGCCATATGCTGACCCATAGGAACCTTTGCCGATTTCCTTCAGGTCAAGGCAGTCGATCTCTTCGCCAACTATAATCTCAAGTGGAGAATCAAGTGTATCGGTACCGGCTTCATCATCTGTGACCTTTAATTGCACGAAATAAGTTTGTTCGGAATAAAAGGCGGACTGAGCGGATGGGTCATCAGAAGAAAATTCGTAAACGCCATCGTTATTAAAATCCCACTCGTATAAAACAATTTCCAATTGATCGCAATCATTATCGAACGAACCTGACCCATCGAAATTGACTGTCTCCCCGACAATCGGGTTGTAGTTATCCGCATTAGCGTTTGCGGATGGGAGTGCGTTTTCAATGATTACCTCAAGAGGTGTGTCGAGTTCATCGGTCAGGCCGCCATCATCGGTCACCCTGAACTGCACCTGGAAAGTACCGGTATGATTCCAGAAATGCCATGTGTCGCTGGATTCTTCGTCGTAAATCCCGTCGTTGTCCCAGTCCCATTTGTAGTGTACTATGCTGCCATCATCGTCGTATGAGCCGTTATCAAAGAAATGTATCGGTTCACAGACTATCTGAGGATTCGGATCGAGATCGGCAATCGCGACCGGAGGGAGGTTTACATCTTCGATAATTGTTATTTCAATCGGCTGGTCCAGTACATCGGTCGAGGCATCGTTGTCAGTTACCCGGAATTGTATTTCGAAAGTGCCCGTGAAGCTCCAGGAGTGCCATAATTCACTACCTGATTCATCGAAAATTCCATCGTTCTCCCAGTCCCATTCATACAATTCAATATTTCCATCAGGATCGAATGAGCCGTCATCGTAAAAATGGATTGGCTCATTTACATAAGCAATAAGCGGGTTTGCCGATGCTAATGCCACCGGAGGCTGCGCCTGTGGAATGAACTCACCGACCTCCACTGTAAACACCTGGTAGGCTGTAAGGTCCAGCCAGGGTTTTCCCGGATCATTATCAGTATCTTCAACCGAAATCAGCGCGGTATATTCTCCCTGCTCCGCGAGATTTCCATTTTCAAGTATTACCTCATATCTTGAATAGCCCGGGAAGTCCGCAACCCATGTTCCCCCGAAGACGCCGTCAATCAATTCGGCACATTCAACCTGCACCGCGCCGATTGTATCCGGACCCTGGTGGTCGTAAATATCGATAAAAAGTATACCCTGTCCGCCCTCGTCTGTTATTCCACCACCGATCGCCTCGTAACTCATTTCTAATTTCCAGGCTTCGGAACAGTTAGCTTCAGGCGGGAAATCCAGCATCGGATCCTCGACAGGCTGTTGGTCCGCAGGAGCCCAGGATGCATCGACAGCGTAACCGATGACAAATTCATTCGGCGGGGACGGGAACTTGAGCTTATATTGGGCATCGACAAATGTCGAAACAAGCAGAGCATTCCTGGTGTTAGATGGATCTCCTGAAATATGCCGCTTGTAACCATTAAGTGTCGCATCGGGAATTTCGGAAGTCGCCAGGTTACCCTCGATGTAGCCCTGTAATCCTCCCGGTCCCTCACCGATCGTAGAACCATTGTAAAGAGTCGTATAACCGTCCGCGTTGACCAGTTCACCATCGCCGAGCAACCGGTCGGGGATAACCAGCCCAAATTCGGCGAATGTACGGCTTCCATCGAACATCATTATTCCCCTGACATCGAACACTGTATACTCAGGCATCGGGAACGGATGCGTAATTCGAATTGTGATCATCCAGGTGTTATCGCCCATATTCTCCAGCCCGACGATCTGAAAACACGTCATATTTTCCAGCAGCCTGACTATGTTCAGGTGATCGGAGATGATCCTCGCTGGAATTGTTTCAATTTCCCCTGAATCCAGGTCGACCGCCAGATTCCAGTAACCCATCAGGTTGTGCCCTGCCGACATTCCGGTCTGGCTTTTGTAGTCTGTAATATCACCAGCGACTGGGTTATTTTCAGTCACATGTCCGGTTGAACATGAAACCAGCAGCAATAATAAAAAGGTGAGAACCACAACTTGAGAAATGGCTCGATGATCCATTTTGGAACCTCCCTGGCCCGTGCAGCATTCTTTTCGCATATATATTCTATCGCCTAATTAGATGTTACACAACCTGATATGAATAAGAGGAACTAGTTCGATGGATGCAGACTTAAACGGATCGTGTAAATTTCGGATTATTTCCCGCAATTACTATTGTGACCTCGCCTTTGATCTTCCTGTCCCTGAACTTATCGGCCAGGTCCGACAGGTACCCCCTGTGGATTCTCTCGAATTTTTTTGTAAGCTCGATACATACCGCCCCCAATCGATCTCCCAATAACTCGAGAGCTGAATCCAGAGTTTTTCCCACTCTGAACGGTGACTCAAATATCACCAGCGTATGAGAATTTTCTCTTTCATTCGCGAAAAACCTGGCCATCTGACCTTTTTTCCGTGGAGGGAACCCGAGAAAGGTGTATGAATCGGTTGGAAGTCCCGATGACACGATCGCTGTCGCTATCGCGGATGCACCTGGAAGCACGACCACTTCAATGCCAAGCCCGGCAGCTTCCCTGATTAACCTGTAGCCGGGATCGGAGAGGCCCGGGTATCCCGCATCGGAGCATACTGCGACCGATTTCCCCTCGCCCAGGAGTTTTATAATGCCCTTGACAGCGGTTTTTTCGTTTTTCTCACGATACGAGATAATTTTCGCAGGTCGGGAGATATCATATTTTCCAAGTAGGATCCTGGTCCGTCTGGTATCCTCGCAGGCAAGGACATCGACCTCCCCGAGAATTCGGACAGCGCGGTACGTCAAATCCTCGAGATTTCCAATTGGCGTGGCGACAATATACAGGATTGCGGTGTCTTCCATGAACAATTTACCCCGCTGGTTATTATAGAAGATAAAGGGTGGAAAATGGAAATCTCGCTGAATAGCGGTGCCCCGACCACATTACTAAACTCTTGTTATGCAAATTTCCGACCAAAACGTATAAAATTTTTGATTTAATTTTTTTAATTTTCTTTAGCTTTT